>JAYEHR010000053.1:10008-17137 GCA_034659615.1 Methanobacteriota archaeon
TCTGATGAATTCGATGGTTCTGATGATGTCAATGAGTCTGATGAATCCTATGGAAGTGAGTAATATGGTAGCTGTCAAACACATTGCGTTAGTTGCACTTCTTCTGGTTGGTCTCATGGTCTCGGGTTGTGTCAATCAGGACGATGCTCAGGCAGTCGATGAGGGCGATACGGGTCAGGAGATGATCAATGAAGGAACTGATGTTGCGGATGAACTGCTTGCCGAAGAGGGAGCAGGTCTGACGGATAGTGAGGTATCCGATCTTGAGGATGATCTGGCAGAGCTCGAAGCCATGCTTGATGACATGAATATGGATGAGAATTTTACCTTTGAGGATGTCTGAACCCCTCTTCCTCTTTTTTCCCTTTTTATCTTTCAGACAAGGGGTATGTATAAATATATATAAAGCTAATATATAATTGTACATATTGGTGAATTTAGATGTGTGGTGGCCGACATGAAATGTAACTTGGTGGAAGAGACTGTTGCCCAGTATGATGCAAGTACAGTGCTCATAATATTTGGTATTGTGATCATGTTCATGGTTGCACTACTGTTCGTTGGGCTTGCAGGTATTAGATGAAGATAGTGAGGAACATGTGTAGTTGTTCTGCTAGCGAAGGTACGTAGTGATACCACCCCCCTGGCAATTTATATATAGAAGTACAATACTATGAAATACAATAATTAAGTTGCGTATGAATCATCTATTTATGAGGTAATGTAACACATGAAGAATATGCTTAAGACCACCCTACTGCTGGCTTCCCTTACTGGCCTGCTGGTAATTATTGGCTCTTTCTTTGGAAGGGGCGGAATGATCCTCGCATTCGGCCTTGCGATAGTCATGAACTTCGGTTCATACTGGTACAGTGACAAGATCGTCCTGAAGATGTATCATGCTATCGAGGTCAGTGAGACAGAGCAACCGAAATTGTATGGCATTGTCAGGAACCTTGCAATGAAGGCAGACCTGCCCATGCCGAAGGTATATATCGTCCAGACCTCCATGCCCAATGCCTTTGCGACAGGCAGGGACCCTGCCCACGCTGCAGTAGCAGCTACCACGGGTATACTGGACCTGCTCACCTCTGAGGAGATCGAAGGGGTGCTGGCACATGAACTGGCACATGTCAAGAACCGCGACACACTGATCAGTGCGGTCGCTGCGACCATTGCGGGCGTGATCACCATGGTCGCCACCTGGGCTCGCTGGGCTGCCATCTTTGGCGGTATCGGAGGCAGGGATGGTGACAACAACATTGTGGGATTCATCGTACTCGCAGTGGTCGCACCCCTTGCTGCTGTCATCATCCAGATGGCCATATCCCGCTCCAGGGAATTTGCTGCTGATGCCGAAGGGGCACGTATATCCAGGAAGCCATGGGCACTTGCGAGTGCTCTTTCAAAACTCGAAGCAGGAACTGATAATTATCGGCCGAGACGTAATGAGGTGCAGGCATCCGAGAACACTGCACACATGTTCATTGTCAACCCTCTACGCAGGAGTTCTCTGATGGGGCTTTTCAGGACCCACCCATCTACTGAAGAAAGGGTCAAACGACTGCGATCAATGTGATCAGTACAATGAAAGGGGGGTCTGTCCTGGTTCTGTCAGGTGAACGACCTCCACCCCGTTTCTTTCCAGTTCCTTTGATAGATGGTATCTATGACAGTTCTTTGGGTTCTTTTCTGCACACATGAGGATGATATTTGAACCACTGTCATTGATGTCCCTTATCTTATCGAGCAATCGGAAAAAGTTGTTCTTGAACTCCTCGGATCCCATGTACTCTGTATATGCCCCATCCCGAAATCCCCCAAGGCCCGGACAGTGATAATATGCGATCTCGTTGATGGGAAGGGAAAGTTCCAGCGATTCCTTATTAAAGTCCTCATAATATGAGTGAGGATATCGACGGATATCGATCAGATGTGTGATATTGCTATTCTTCAACACATCAACAAAGTCCTCAAAGGTCCTGTTGCTATATCCGATCGTGTAACAGCGAGATCCTGATTGCATGTTCTGCCTGGATGGTTGTGAAGGAGTATTAGTTTTTCTATTTGGTTCTCTTTTTGTAGATGGATAGATGGGGGTATTTTCATCACATCACTTTGCAACGGTGCTGTTCTCCTTTAATTCTCTCAGCAGTGTCTCAGCCAAAATGCGCCCTCTTTTCATCAGGTGACCAGTCCCACACAAGGCCCAGCATTGCCCCTGTCACAGGACAATGGATACACAATGTATATAAATCATCAATCCATTTCATAATATACATTTCGTTATCATTATAATATATGATGGAAAGTCGCACCATGAAAGGAACCCACTCGTTCTGGATGAAAAACCTATTGTTTTTGGTAATAGTATTGTCATTGATCACCATTGCAGCCCATCCAGCAGCTGCAGTAGCAGCTGCGGCAACTTTAACCGTTGATGATAGCGGTGGTCAGGATTACCTCACAATCCAGGCAGCGATCAACAACGCCACCGCAGGTGACACCATCCTGGTTTATCCCGGCACCTACAATGAGAACGTGGACGTGAACAAGCAACTGAACATCACCTCAACCGATGGTGCTGCAGCTACCAACGTTACTGCTGCATCCTCATCTGACCACGTGTTCGATATCTCTGTTGATGGTGTAACCCTCTGCGGGTTTAATGTGAGTGGTGGTACAAGTTCTGGGGTAGCAGGCATCTATCTGTTATCTTCCAGCAACAACACTTTGACGAGCAACACGGCGTCGGATAATAGTTACGGCATCTATCTGTCATCTTCCTCCAACAACACTTTGACGAGCAACACGGCGTCGAATAATAGTTTTTACGGCATCTA
The DNA here is from genome assembly GCA_034659615.1 of Methanobacteriota archaeon. Classification (GTDB taxonomy): domain Archaea; phylum Halobacteriota; class Methanosarcinia; order Methanosarcinales; family Methanosarcinaceae; genus JAIOTO01. The sequence continues at coordinate 12,852 of JAYEHR010000053.1, forward strand.
TCTGTTTTCTTCCAACAACAACACTTTGACGAGCAACACGGCGTCGAATAATACTCTTCACGGCATCTTTCTGCAATATTCCAGCGACAACACGCTGACGAACAACACGGCGTCGAATAATAGTTTTTACGGCATCTGTCTGAGGGATTCCAGCGACAACAACACGCTGACAAACAACACGGCGTCGAATAATAGTTACGGCATCTATCTGTTATCTTCCTCCAACAACACTTTGACGAGCAACACGGTGTCGAGTAATCTTTACGGCATCTATCTGCGATCTTCCAGCGACAACAACACTTTGACGAGCAACACGGTGTCGAGTAATAGTCGCGGCATCTATCTGTTATCTTCCTCCAACAACACTTTGACGAGCAACACGGCGTCGAATAATACTAATAGCGGCATCTTTCTGCAATCTTCCAGCGACAGCACGCTGACGAACAACACGGCGTCGAATAATATTTATTACGGCATCCGTCTGGATTCTTCCTCCAACAACACTTTGACGAGCAACACGGCGTCGAATAATACTGATTACGGCATCTTTCTGTCTTATTCCAGCAACAACACTTTGACGAGCAACACGGCGTCGAATAATACTGATAATGGTATCGATCTGTATTCTTCCAACAACAATCTTATCTACAACAATCTCTTCAACAACTCTGACAATACTTATTTTGGCGGGACCATCACTGGCAATGTCTGGAACACCACAAAGACTGTAGGCACGAACATCGCAGGTGGGTCCTATCTTGGCGGTAACTACTGGCTTACTCCGAGTGGAACTGGATTCAGCCAGACCAACAACACTGACCTGGATGGTGATGAGATATGTGATGAGAGCTACACCCATTCATCAGATAACGTGGACTATCTGCCCTTGGCTTCACCTGCCACCACTACACCTGCCACCACTACACCTGCCAGCAACAATGACGATAGCAGTTCCGGAAGCCGTGCATCCGTCGGTCAGAGCCAGCCGGCACAAAATGTAGTATCCACGGATTCTGTAATGAAGAAGGTCCTTGCAGGTAACAAAGAGGAATATGATCTTTCGGGGGGAGAGGGACCCGTACTCGGGATCAGCTTTGATGCAAAGAGCAATGAAGGCAACGTCGTCACCAACGTGCAGGTACTCTACCAGCTGCCAGATGGTGTTGAAGGCAATCCATCAGATAGTCAGCCATACCACACATTAAGCATCACTGTTGGAAGTGAAGATACTATCTCTGATGATAATGCTGACAATATCCTGATCGAGTTCAAGGTCAGCAAAGAATGGATCGAGGAAAACAACATTGATCCATCCACAATCCGCATGACAAGGTATCATGGTGGTGTGTGGAATGACCTGCCAACCAACAAGGTCGGGGAAGATGATGAGTTCCTGTACTTTACTGCCCAGACGACTGGATTCTCCACATTCCAGATAATCGGGGATGAACTCGTTGAAGAACCCGAGCCGGTCGTTGAAGAGCCTGAGCCTGTTGAGGAAGATACACCCGAAGCTCCAGCTGAGGAAGATACCGGTCTGCCAGGATTCACGGCTGGACTGGGCATCGCTGTGCTGGGATTGGCAGGGTTGATCTACAGGAGAACGAGGCAGTAACAGCGTGAGGGTTTGAAGAGAAGCAGGCGCTTCTCCTCCTTACTTACAGATTCATTGCACCACCCTCGGTGGGCGATATATTCTTTTCCTGAAATATCGGTTTTCCTCCACATCGGACCAACACGAACACAATAAGCATGCTTTTATATCCTCAAAGCAATAGCATCATACCAATCATTTCAACTTAAGAATAGGACAATATCTATTACTATTGTAACCTTAGATTTACAATATGTCTTATCTTCTTGAACAGGACGAGGATCTATTATGATGCAGGATGTGGCAATTGGAAGGATCATACGAGCACATACCATCAGTGATGCATGGTACCGTGGTCTCAATGTGATATGGGATCATGGGAATATGATCACGGATGAGAGGGGTAGCCAGATCAAGGAATACCTTAACCTGATGATCGTTATTGAGGACCCATACATGGATGAGATTCCTGCGGATTCCGCATGGAACCAGGAACGGCTTGATGAGTATGCCAAACAACTGATCACCGGGGAGAACGTTCAGGATTTCGAATACACGTATGGGCAGCGTCTGCGGAACTGGGACGAGCAGGTCGATCAGATCGCGTATGTCATCGATAAGTTGAAGGATAATGGTACGAGCCGTCGAGCTACTGCTGTTACATGGATCCCAACTGTAGACACCCATGTGAATGAGGTCCCATGCATGATCATAGATGATTTCAAGCTTCGTGATGGCAAAGTCCATTTGACTACCGTCTTTAGGAGCCATGATTTTGCTGGTGCATATCCTGCGAACCTCTATGGGCTGTCCAGACTTCTTAAATATGTGGCTGAGCAGGTCGGTGTCTCGGCAGGAACTATCACAACGGTAAGCATTTCAGCACATATCTACGATCATGATTGGGAAAAGATCGAGAACATTGTAAAGGAGGTCTAAGGGACATGCAAGTAACAGTTGGCCAATCTGAAGTACATGGGAAAGTGATGGCACCACCGTCAAAGAGCTATACGCATCGGGCGATCGCGATCGGGGCGCTGTCCGATCGTTCGGTGATCCACCGGCCACTGCTCTCGGCTGATACGAAAGCAACGATCAGGGCATGTGAGATGTTCGGGGCTTCTATCGATATCGAGGATGATGATCTGATCATTGAGGGGGTGAACGGTTCGCCGGTGGTACCTGAAAATGTGATCGATGTTGCAAATTCCGGTACCACCCTGCGGTTCATGACTGCGATAGCTGCTCTTACCGATGGGGTAACGATCCTCACAGGCGATGATTCCATACGTGCCCGACCCAATGGTCCCCTGATCGATGTGCTACGGGACCTTAGTGTAGATGTCTATTCAACCCGGGGGAATGGCTGCGCTCCTATTGTGATACGAGGAGGTATGAAGGGTGCCATTGTCAAGATAGACGGTTCCATCAGTTCCCAGTTCATCTCTGCGCTGCTGATCGCATGCCCGCTTATCACAGGGAGTACCACATTGTCTATAAAAGGGGTGTTGAAGTCAAAACCATATGTTGATGTCACAATGGAAGTTGTGAGTGCTGCAGGAGTGGATATTTTTGTTGATAGTACCAACAATATGAAGTTCATGATCCCGGCAAAACAACGGTATGATCTGGATGATTATATGGTCCCGGGTGATTTCTCATCTGCTTCCTATCTTCTTGCAGCAGCAGCCGTGACCGGTTCGAAAGTGACGGTGCAAAATCTCTTTCCTTCTAAACAGGGCGATGTGATCATCCTGGATGTTTTGCGGAGGATGGGAGCCAGCGTCGATTGGGATGAGGGGACCGGGGAGGTCACGGTAAGGGGTAATGAGTTGCATGGTATCACTTTTGATGCAGGGGCAACTCCGGACCTTGTTCCCACGATCGCAGTTCTGGGTGCTGTGGCTGATGGTGTGACCGTTATTGAGAATGCGGAGCATGTGCGTTATAAGGAGACCGACCGGCTCCATGCAATGGCTACAGAACTTGGTAAGATGGGGATCGATGTGCGGGAAGATACGGACCGGCTGACCATCACCGGTGGGAATCCGGCGGGTGCAGACCTGCATGGATGGCACGATCATCGTATCGTAATGGCCCTTACCATTGCCGGATTGGTTGCCGGGGGCACGACCATCGACACTGCTGAAGCGATCTTTATCTCATACCCCAACTTCTTTGACAACATGCGTTCTATTGGTGCGGATGTCATCGTGAGTGGGGAGTGAAGTGATAAGTGGATGAGTGAGTGAGGAGAATAAGCTCCCTTCTGTTAGTGCAAAAACCCTGCTTCATCAGATGAAGCAGAATGATCCTTGCGGACACCTGCACTGACGGCATTCGGCTAAGCGTCAATTTCCTTCAGGGGGCGGTCCAGACGCCGCTTGCCCCTTACTTCCGACTTGCACCCACGAAGTTTCGCCGTTCCATCCACACACCATGCGACCTCAACCTTGCGGTATCATAGCATTAACATGGGGTGGTATCGTTTCTGTGCCAGCATGCAGCAATCGCTGCATGAGTTGGTTGTCCAACTGCCCGAGCTCTCGCCCGACACCCTTTATAGGTGCTCGTGTGTCTGGAAGGTGGGGAGACTTTCCTCAGACCAGATGGCCCGGAAGCCGTCCTTCCTCTCTCAGCAGGTAATATATGAAAAGAACATATAAAGATTGCTCCCGCACGGTGCAGATAT
>JAYEHR010000054.1:0-17044 GCA_034659615.1 Methanobacteriota archaeon
GGGCTACAATGATATTTCCTGTTCTCTGGTGTCGGAAGTCTCCATATCGTGGATCTCACTTAGCTTGTTACAAACAGGGCAGGGAAATTTACTGCCTTTTATGAGATCGAGGGAAATGTCCAATCTCTTTTTTGATGTATCGGGCTTGGGTCTTTTACGAACCAGGTAGAAATTTTCCGTTGTGTGCTACCTGCACACCATTTAATGAAAATATAATATGTTCATAATTTATCATTACAATTGTTGTAGCCGATAGCGAATATACGAAATGTTTAATACGTATAAACATCCACTCATTGTATTGTTTAGTGATAATAAATAGGTGTGTAGTATGTCATCAAACATTCGACTCTGTTATCAATGTGGAAAGTGTACTGCCATCTGCCCGGTTAGAAGGGTCGTAAAGACCTCTCCTCGAAACACGATCTACCAGGCAAATGTTTATGGAATGGATTCAGATGACATCTGGAACTGTTTAACCTGTAATCTTTGTTATGATGAATGTCCTCAGGGCGTTGATTATCCTGGATTTGTAAGGGAAACTAGAGCAAAAATGGACAGTACCGGCGCCGGCGCCGGAACCAGGGTTGCTCATGACGGGGTGTTTACCTTATTGGCTGACATGATGGTGGACCTTGACAAGAGCAGAACCGGTCTCAAAGAGACAGGGAACGGAAATTCAAAGGTCGGCTATTATCCTGGGTGTCTCGACTTTCAGGATATGTTTTTTAATGTGGATGTAAACTTCAGGGCGATTGCAGATTCTTCCATGGAACTGCTTGACGATATGGGACTTGATCCCAAATTCCTGCAAATGAAATGTTGCGGCCATGACCAACTGTGGCAGGGAGATAAAACAACATTTGACAAACTCAAAGAGCAGAATACAAAACTTATTGAGGAAAGTGGCATCGAGACCCTTGTAACTTCCTGTGCAGAATGTTATCGGACACTCAGTCAGGATTACGATCTTCCCATAAAGGTCGTACATATCAGCCAGCTTCTACAGGATGCAGATCTTGGTATTGATTCTGATGTCAATGTTACATATCATGATGCATGTCGTCTGGGTCGTCACATGGGTGAATACGACGCACCAAGGGATGCTTTGACCAATAGTGGTGCCAGCATAACTGAGATGAAACATAATAAGAAAGACGCATGGTGCTGCGGTATCAGTTCGATGATGAACTGTAACGACAAGAGTAAGGCACTGCGAAAAGCAAGACTTGATGAGGCAAAGGATACAGGAGCCAACGTTTTGATCACCACCTGTCCCAAATGCCTGGCACATCTTACATGCATGAAGACTGAACAGGAATCAGTTGAGAACTATGAATATGAAATAAAGGACCTGACAGTGTTCCTTGCCGAACAAAAGGGAGGTAAGAACAATGAGTGATACTATCAATACCTCCAACTTTTCCCAAGAGTTCAGGGAGGAAATTTTTGAAGAACCCGGTGCTGATAAGATCGCACTGTGTTTCAACTGTACGGGATGCTCTTCAGGATGCCCCATGACCGAACAGGAACCTGAATTCAATATTCGTAAGTTCCTGCGCATGGCAAATCTTGGAATGAAGGATGAACTTCTAAACAATCCGTATATCTGGTATTGTACAACGTGCTACAAGTGTCAGGAACGATGTCCTCAGGGTGTGCAGAATGTGGATGCACTGCTGAAGATCCGTACTATTGCAGTCCACAATGGAATCATGCTGCCTGCACACAAGAAAGTGGGGCAACTGGTTGTCAATTATGGACACGCAGTACCCATTAATGACGCTACAAAAGAAAAACGCAAGAAACTTGGGTTGGACGAGGTTCCGCCAACTGTGCATAGTTTCCCTGATGCACTTGATGAAGTCAAAAAATTATTGCATATCGTAGGATTTGATAAGATCGTAGCCAAAGAGGAGGGACAGAAATGAGCAAATTATCATTTTTCCTGGGTTGTATTGCTCCGAATCGCTACCCCTGTATTGAAATATCTACCAAAAAGGTCATGGAAAAATTAGATGTGGAACTGGAAGACCTGGAAGGTGCTTCCTGCTGTCCTGCTCCCGGTGTGTTCAGGTCTTTTGACAAAACCACATGGCTGTCATTGGCATCCAGAAACATTATTTTATCTGAGGAAATGGGTAATGACATTTTAACCATCTGCAATGGGTGTTTTGGCTCACTGGTTGATGCAAATCTGATGCTAAAAGAAGACTCAGCCTTGAAAAAAGATGTCAATAAGATTCTTTCTGAGATCGGACGCGAGTTCAAGGGTACTCAGGATGTGCGCCACATTATCGAATATCTTTTCCAGGAAGTTGGTGTCGAAAAGGTCAAAAATGCAGTGACCAATCCCATTGATCTCAAAGTAGCAGTACACTACGGATGTCACTTGGTCAAGCCAAGCAAGGAAAGGCATCTTGGAAGTACCGAGAATCCTACGTTCTTTGATGAACTGGTGGAGGCCACAGGCGCCACATCAGTAGATTATGAAGATAAGATGGCCTGCTGCGGTGCAGGCGGTGGTGCCAGGACCGCAGTGCTGGATACTACATTGCATATGACCTCCAATAAGCTGGACCACATGGTTGCGGCAGGGGTTGACTGCATTGTAGATGCATGCCCGTTCTGTCACCTGCAACTGGACGTGGGACAGACCGAGATCAAGAAGAAGTTCGATAAAGAATATGGACTGCCTGTGCTGCACTATTCGCAACTTCTGGGACTTGCTATGGGTTTTACGCCCGAGGAACTGGGTATTGACATGAACTTTGTGGATAATAGCAAATTTATAGAGAGGATCAAAGGCGGTGCGAAATGAGTAAACTGGTAGGTGCCGTAGCCGTAGCCGGTGGAGGGGTCGGCGGCATACAGAGTGCCATTGATCTTGCAAATAGCGGACTGAAGGTATACTTGATCGAGAGTAGCACGTCCATAGGTGGCAAGATGGCTCAGCTGGACAAGACCTTCCCTACACTGGACTGTTCCATGTGTACCCTGTCACCTAAACTCGCTGAAGTTTCACGTCACCCTAACATTGAGCTGTTCACATACAGTGAGATCACCGGTATCGAAGGTGAAGCAGGGGATTTCACAGTCAAGGTAAAGAAAAAACCCACGTTCGTAGATCCGAATAAGTGTACGGCATGTGGATTATGCGTCTCTAAATGTCCGATAAAAGTACCTGACGAATATAATGAAGGTGGAAACACCCGCAAAGCCATATATCTGGCATTCCCACAGGCAGTACCAAGAGTGTATACCATTGATGCAGAAAATTGCCTGTACCTGACCAAAGGTAAGTGTGGTAACTGCGCCAATGTTTGTGAGAACGATGCCATCAATTATGACGATAAGGGAGAGGAAATCGAGATCAATGTGGGAAGTGTCATTCTCAGCACCGGCTTTGAACCCTTTGATGCAACACGATTGGAACAGTATAGGATAGATCATCCGGATGTGGTCACATCAATGCAGTTTGAGCGGCAGTTGAGTTCTTCGGGACCTTTTGAAGGTCATGTAACACTTTCAGATGGCACCCATCCGAAAAAGATTGCATGGATACAGTGTATTGGTTCCCGCAATCCCGAGATCGGGCGACCCAATTGTAGTAGTGTGTGCTGCATGTATGCCACTAAAGAGGCCATGGTGGCAATGGAACATGACCCGGACCTTGAAACTACCATATTCAATATTGATGTACGTGCCTTTGGTAAGGGCTTTGAGGAATTCTATCAAAAAGCCAAGAACAAAACAGGTGTAAGATATATACACAGCCGGCCTTCCGGTGTGGAAGTTGACCCGCAGACCAACAAACTTTCATTAAGGTATGAGAGTGAAGATGGTAAGGGGATCCGTCAGGAAGAGTTCGACATGGTTGTACTCTCCATTGGATTGACCCCATCAAAGAGCAGCAAACAACTGGTTAAAATTGCTGGTGTGGAGATGGATGATCTGGGCTTTGTCAATACCAAGATCGACAGTCCGGTTGAAACCAATCGCCATGGTATATTTGTCAGCGGTTCGATGCAGGCCCCAAAGGATATTCCTGATACTGTTGCTGATGCCAGTGGTGCGGCCAGTAAGGCATCCTCATTGCTTTCAAGCGAGAGGGGAAGCCTTGTGACTGAGAAGCAGTATCCCTCTGAAAAAGAAATTGGTGATGAGGTCAGGACCGGTGTGGTAGTATGTCGATGCGGTATCAATATTGGTAGTGTCGTGGATGTACCGAATGTTGTGGAGTATGCTAAGGATCTGCCCGGTGTTGCATTTGCGAAAGAGGAAGTATATGCCTGCAGTAGCGATAGCTTAGTAGGTATTGCTGATATGGTAAAGGAACACAATCTAAATCGTGTGGTAGTGGCATCATGTACTCCACGGACCCATGAACCTCTGTTCCGGGAAACCCTTATGGAAGCAGGTTTGAATCCATATATGTTTGAACTGGCAAACATCAGGGAACATTGCAGCTGGGTACACCAGAACGAGAAAGATAAGGCTACCAAAAAAGCGAGAGATACAGTACGAATGAGTGTGTACAGGGCAAATCTTTTACAGCCACTGTATAAGGAAAAAGTTGAGTTCGAAAATTCCGGTCTGGTAATTGGGGGCGGAATTGCAGGTATGAATGCAGCTCTCGACATTGCTGACAAAGGATTCCATGTGACCCTCGTGGAAAAAATGTCAGAACTTGGTGGATTGCTAAAGACATACACCACACTTCAGGACGGTCGCAGTACAAACGAAGTGCTTGAACCGGTAATTGCACGTGTTGAATCTCATAACAATATCACAGTGTTGACTGATACTGAACTTGTGGGTATTGAAGGTTCCATGGGAAATTTCACTGCCCATATCAAGGGAGCCCGCGTGGATGAGAAGATCCAATGTGGTGTCTCCATCATTGCTACCGGTGCAAATGAACTGATGCCGGAAGGATATTTCTCATACGGTAAATACCCCAATATAGTTACCCAGAGCAAACTGGAACATATGATCGATGAGGGTATAAATGCTAATGATGTGGTGTTCATACAATGTGCAGGCGGGCGTAATGATGAGCGGCCGTATTGTTCAAGAGCCTGCTGTACCGTTGCTGTGAAGAACGCTATCAGGCTAAAGGAGGAAGATCCAAAGCGCAATGTGTACATATTGTACCGTGACATCCGAACATTCGGACGCTGGGAAGATCTGTATACGCAGGCAAGGGAACTTGGCGTGGTGTTCATGCGCTATACTGAAGACAAGGAGCCTGAAGTTGGAGAGAAGTCAGTTAAAATGTTCGACCACCTGTTGAATATGGATTTTGACATTAATTATGACCTGTTGGTATTGAGTGCACCTTTGGTGGCACCTGAGACCAACGAGACCCTGGCATCACTTTTCAAGGTACCACTGGATTCTAATAAGTTCTTTTTAGAGGCGCACATTAAACTCAGACCTGTGGAGTTTGCAACCGAAGGAGTATTTCTTTGCGGAACGGCTCAGGCACCCAAACTGGTGGATGAGGCTGTATCGCAGGCTTCGGCTGCAGCATCCCGGGCATGCACGATCCTTTCAAGTGATGTCCTTGAGACCATAGGAAATGTATCTGTTGTCGATCCTGAGTTGTGTATAGGCTGTGGGCGCTGCACACTGGTCTGTCCATACAACGCTCCTGAACTTAAGGAGGTCGTTGTGGAAACCGAGGAAATTACATATACCACAAAGAAGTGCGAGATCAATCCTACAGTTTGTAAAGGCTGCGGCTCATGTGCGGCAGAATGTCCGACCGGGGCTATTACTTCCAGGCATTTCACAGAATCACAGATAATGGCTGTGATCAAGGCTTACGGGGAGGGATTATAAATGACAGATTTTGAACCAAATATACTTACGTTCTGCTGTAACTGGTGCAGTTATGCAGGTGCTGATCTGGCGGGTGTTTCCCGCCTTCAATACCCTGCAAATAATAGAATAGTGCGCGTGATGTGCAGCAGCAGGATAGAACCTACCTTTATTTTAGAGGCTTTCAAAGAAGGCGCAGATGGCGTTCTGGTTACAGGATGCCATATAGGCGATTGCCATTATGTAGAGGGCAATGAGCACACTGATGTAAGGATGAAGGATATGGTAGATGCACTGGAACATCTGGGTCTTGGTGAAAGGGTCCATCTTGAATGGGTCTCTGCAGCAGAAGGTAAGAAATTCCAGGAAACGATGATCGATTTTGTAGAAAAAATAAAGGCACTTGGTCCAAGTCCATTGAAACAAAAAGGGTGGAGTGATTGATATGATCCAAAAAGAGGCAAAAACTGAAAATAAGCAGGAAGAAGAACTCAGGATCGGGGCTTTTATCTGTGAATGTGGTGTGAACATTGCAGGAACGGTTGATTGTCATGCGGTGGCAGATTATATCTCCACCATACCAAATGTTACCACATCTGTAGTTAACAAATATACCTGCAGTGATGCAGGACAGTCGGAGATCAAGCAGGCGATCAAAGATCATAATCTAAACCGTGTGCTTGTAGCATCATGCACACCCAAGACCCATGAACCTATTTTCAGGGCATGTGTGGAAGAGGCTGGATTGAATCCTTATTTGTTCGAGTTCGTGAACATCAGGGAACACTGCAGCTGGATACACATGAGGGAGAAAGAAGACGCCACAGAGAAGGCCAAGGAACTGGTCCGCATGGGTGTGGCAAGGGCTGCGCTGCTGGAACCTCTGGAATCAAATGAAGTCCCGGTTACAGATAAAGCGATGGTCATTGGTGCTGGTGTAACAGGTATGCAGGCGGCACTGGACATTGCTGATATGGGATATAAGGTGTACTTGGTGGAACAGGGACCCTCCATTGGAGGCAAGATGGCACAGCTTGATAAGACGTTCCCAACCAATGACTGCAGTATCTGTATCCTTGGTCCCAAGATGGTGGAAGTTGCCAGGAATGAGAATATCGAGATCATGAGTTACTCCGAAGTGGAGGAAGTGGATGGGTATGTGGGTAATTTCAAGGCAAAGGTAAAGCACAAGCCCAGATATCTCAATATAGATGAGTGTACCGGCTGTGGACTTTGCAGCGAGGCGTGCCCTGTTGAGGTGCCATATACTGAGTTCAATGAAGGTATAGGTACCAGAAAGGCTATCTATACTCCATTTCCCCAAGCTGTACCATTGCGGGCACTGGTGGATAAAGCAAATTGTATTGGCTGCGGTGCATGCATAAAGGCATGCGAGCGCGGTGCCATTGATATGGATCAAAAGGAAACCTTCTCTGAAATTGATGTAGGTGTTATCATAGTGTCTGCAGGGTTTGATGTATATGACCCGGAACCAAACAATGAATTTGGGTTTGGTCTGTACGATAATGTGATCACTACCATGGAATTTGAGCGGCTTATCAATGCTAGCGGACCGACCATGGGTAAAGTAGTGCGACCAAGCGATGTCAAGCCGCCCAAACGAATAGGGTTCGTACAGTGTGTTGGAAGCCGGGACAAGAATTCTAACATATACTGTTCCAGTTTCTGTTGTATGGCTTCTTTGAAGAATGCCCAGTTGCTCAGGGAAAAATATCCTGACACAGAAGTATATATCATGTATATGGATATGAGGACACCTTTCAGGATGTATGAGGAGTTCTATAACAGGGCAAGGGATATGGGTATCAGATTCATAAGGGGCAGGCCTGCAGAGGTTACCGAGAACGAGAATCATAATATTATTGTCAGAGTAGAAGATACCCTGATCAATGAGGTCGTAAATCTGGAACTTGACATGATGGTACTGAGTGTAGGCGCGGTGCCGCCAGAGAGTACTGAGACATTGCGGCAGATCCTGAAGGTGAGCCGGGCTGCAGATGGCTTCATGATGGAAGCACATCCAAAGTTGAAACCAGTTGACACTACACTGGACGGCATCTTTATTGGCGGTATGACCCAGGGACCAAAGGATATTCCATATTCAATTTCCCAGGGCAGTGCATGTGCAGCCCGTGCGACACGGTTCCTGGCACAGGGCAAAGCAATGACCGAGGGAATCACTGCTGTAGTGGATGAAGATATTTGTGTGGGTTGCGGTGTTTGTGTACCCATGTGTCCTTTCCAGGCATTATCAATTGAAAACGATAAGTTGAAGATTATCACAGCCCTGTGCAAGGGTTGCGGTACATGTATGGCAGCTTGCCCCACAGGTGCATTGGATCAGAGCCATTTTAAGAATGAACAGGTGCTGGCACAGGTTAAGAATGTATTTGCTTATGAGGAGGTATTATAATGACCGAACAGGAATGGGCTCCAAAGATCGTGGCGTTCTGCTGTAACTGGTGTAGCTATGGTGGTGCAGATACGGCAGGAATGGGAAGGTTCCAGCAACCTGCATCTGTAAGGATCATAAGGGTCATGTGTTCAGGCAGGGTCGATCCCTTGCATGTGTTCAATGCTTTCCTTGAAGGTGCGGATGCGGTGCTGGTTACCGGGTGTCACCTTGGTGATTGCCATTATGTTAACGGTAATGAAAAGACCGAAGTGAGGTACCAGTTCTTGGAAGAGATGTTGCAACAGTTGGGTCTTGAGCCAGAGAGGTTGTATTTGAACTGGATATCTGCCAGTGAGGGCGAGAAGTTCGCTAATTTCATTAATGATGTTACAGCGAAGGTGAAAAAATTGGGACCAAGTCCTCTCAAGCCCGCAGGAGTGAGATAAATGGTTGAAGTAGGAGATATGCTTGTAGGATATGCAACTGACGAAGATGTACGTAGTCGTGGTGCTTCCGGTGGATTGGTAACTGCACTACTGGCAGCAGCCCTTGAGAAGGGATTGGTTGAGAACGTTGTGGCGATGAAACATATCAACGAGTTTGAAGCTGTGCCTATTATTACTGATGATGTCGAAGAGGTTTTGGCATCCACTGGCAGTCTGCATTCTGTGCCTGTGAATCTTGCCAAGTATGCTGTGGGCCGAAAGGTTGCAATGCCTGCCAAACCATGCGATGCACAGGCTGTTATTGAACAGGCCAAGCGTGGTATGATCGATCTGGATAATACTTACGTAGTGGGATTGAACTGCGGTGGAAGTATGCATCCTGTGACTACCAAAAAGATGCTTGTTGAGATGTATGATATTGACCCCGAAGATGTAGTTGGTGAAGATATCGAAAAGGGAAAATTGATATTTAAGACACGGAACGGTGAAGAGAAGGCCATACCCATCGATGAACTGGAAGAAGCCGGTTTTGGACGGCGCGAAAGCTGTCGTTTCTGTACACTTAAGATACCTGTGAATGCTGATCTTGCCTGTGGTAACTGGGGTGTGATCGGGGATCTGGCAGGCAGTGCAACTTTCTGTCAGGTGATGAATGAGAAAGGTGTGAAACTTCTGGAGAATGCTATTGAGGCGGGTCGGATAGAAGTGCAGCCAGCCAGTGATAAGGCAATTGCGATTCGGGAGAAAGTGAACAATGTTATGGTCGATCTTGGCAATACCTTGGAAAAGGAGATATTCCCTGAGATACCTGATGAGGAGAGATTACAGTACTATATAGATCAGCTGGCTGACTGTATCAACTGTGGTGCGTGCAAGGAAGTATGTCCTGTATGTGCATGCGGCGAGGATTCCAAGTGTACTATGTTCCATTCTCTTGTTGATAATTACAAAATAAGTATGTATCATATGGTGCGGATGCTGCATCTGACTGACAGTTGTATCTCATGCGGGCAGTGTAGTGATGTGTGTCCATCTGATATTCCAATCACCTTACTGAAAAGCAGATTTGCTATTCCTTCGCAACGTAAGCGGAATTATCAACCCGGGATAGATCTTGATACTCCTCCGTTCTTCGAGGTGATGTTAAAATGAAAGAGATGATCTATCAGACTGTGTGTCCGGGATGTAATATGGGATGTGGTCTCTATATAAGGGAAAACGATGAAGGCATGCTTGCTGTTGATTTCATGAAGAGCAGTTCAGTGAACCTTGGCAAGTTATGCAGGTTTGGAATGAAGTTACCATATCATTATTCCAATCCGGTCAGCATGGTGGATGGGAAGGAAACGAGTGTCGAGGATGCGGTAAAGGTTGCTTCTGATCGTTTAAGTGGTGCGGATGTCTCCGTTAATGCTAACGTTGCCATGCTCGGTGTAGGGAATACAACTAACGAGGAATCCCTGGCTTTCAAGGAGGTTGCTGAAAGGCTGGGGACCAATGTCAATACCGGAATGGGCGTGTATTCGGAACTTCCGACAGAATGCCATCCTACAGTTGGTGTAGGTGTTACGCTCGATGATCTTGAGAATGTGAACAGGATCGCTCTGTTCGTTGATCCATATATCCAGTATCCACTGCTGGTCAGGCGGATATTGGCTGCCAGAAAGAATGGGGCATCTGTGGTATCCGTGGGTTTTAGAGACATGCATCTTGCGGATGAGAACAGATATATTGATCCGGACCTGTATGAGAGTGAACTGGGACTGGACAGTGAGTCTGTTATTATAACGGAATTACATCCCAATACTGATACAGGATGGGTCAAGCGGATGCTGAACCTGGCATTGAGGACACAGGCCAAGATCATATTTATGAAGCCGTTTGTAAATGCTGCGGGTGTCGATCTGCTGTGCAAAGGCGCCGGAAAGAAAGGCATCCATGAGATCATGGGGGGCATCAATGAGGGCCGTATCAAGACGCTGGTAACTCTTGATAGCGATCTGATCGAACTTATGCCTGACAGCGATGCTGCGGCAGCGATCTTGAAGAAGTTAGACAACCTGATCGTGATCACTTCCAGGGATAGTCCTGTGAACAGGATTGCTGATGTGGTTATAGCCACTGAACCGCAGTATGCCAAGGCTGGCAGTTTCATGAATATGGAAGGAATGTTGTTGAATAATTTGCATGTTTATGGGCAGGATGATACCTCCTCAGGCACAGTCGGAATCGATGCTCTGTCAACGTTAAACCAACATTTGGGTGGCAAGGCTATGGATTACCATGAACTGCATAACAAAGTGCTTGAAAGCATAATCCGGAAATATACAAAGCCCAAATATAAGGGACTTGCCTGCCAAGTACTGGATATCGGGCCTGTGGAGGGTAAAAAGGGTAATCTGATATATATGTACAATCCATTCATGTGGTTCGACCAGCCCGACGATAATGATTTTGTTCTGATCAATATGAATATGGTCAAGAAACTGGGTCTTCGCAAAGGCGGGATGATCTCCCTGGGGTCTGATGCCGGTACTTTGAATATGCGGTACAGGGTAGAGGATATGCCTGACGGATTGATCCTGACTGCCAGGAAATTACCTGTGGCGACCGGATGGATCACTATGGTTTCCATGGAGGCAGTGTAAATGGTTGAACTTGATAAGGTACAGGAAAAGGCATTCGTCGATGAACTAATGGCGGCAAATGATCTCAAAGGCGCATCAAAGAAGCGTCTGATCAAGTTTCTGGGAAACAAGTATGACTGGGACAAACACAGGGTCCAGTTCAGGCTGACCCGGGCGCTTATTGCTGAAAGATACGCGGCATCGAGCCACTAAATGCAGATTTTTTGTAAGGGGCCTGAGGGACCCCCAGATTGTTTTTTTGTAGATCGCTTTAATGCACGGACCGTTGATACTATTTGTCTCATCATCCTGCTGGAATTGGTGTTCCCAATATATATATCATGGATCGTGTTACTTGCATTTATCCTGTGGCAGGCCTTCATTTTTGCGGGTACTTTTTACATGGTCGCAAGAGGGGGATGGGCAGAAACGGAACTTGATAATAAAATTGGATGAATGTAATTGTCTTATCGAAATATACACTGATATGGAATTAAGTGAAAACAGAACTATTTTACGACGCTACAACTCATCATTTGTTCATAAAATTCTCTCACTGCTCCCTCTCCACCTTTTTTTGTCAGCACTATATCGCATATTCTAGTTACATCATCAACCGCATCATTTGGGCAAACCGATAATCCTACTTTTTCCAAAACTTGTAGGTCGTTCACATCGTCCCCAATATAAGCGATTTCTGAATAATCCAAACCATATTTAGCTTTTAGATCATCTACAACTGCTAATTTGTCGTCAACTCCCTGAAATAAATCAGTTACATTCAATTTTCTGGCCCTCGCCTCTACAATCTTCGTGCTTTCTTTAGTAATTATTGCAACTTTGATGCCACATTCTCTTAAAAGTTGCATTCCCATTCCATCACGAGTATTGAATTTTTTGAGCTCATCAATTTTTTCAGAATAGTACATACCACAATCTGTCAGGACACCATCTACATCAGTAATTAGCATCTTGATCCTCGCAAATGAGTCTTTTAAAGGTTGTATGGATTTTTTGTGCATCATTAATAGTTGTTCAACTATCAACCAATCAGAAGGTTCATCGATCTCGAAATAGCTATCTTCATCCATTTTATAATATGCAATATTTCCAGAAATCCGAGATTTGGTCTTAACCAATGCTCTGTGGGATGTAATGTAAAATGCACCATTCTCCACAAGATAACCATCGAATTCCTGCCGTCTGGGCCTTTTTGTTGGGTCATAATTCAAAGGTTGTATGAAATCTTCCGAACATTTCTCCCAAATAAACCTAGTTTGATTAACTACTGATAGCAACGAATCCGCTTTTTTTTGTTCATATATATCAATTGCATTATTCAAATCATCAGATGTAATCAATGGGGATGTAGCTTGTATAAGTATAATGTTCTCAAAATCATGGTTTTTAGAAAACTCAAGCATAACTGACTCGGTACTAGCAATATCTGTCGCAGTTTCCGGAGATCTTTCAATCACTTCAAAACATTCATCATTGATCTGTTCAGCTACACTGGATATCTCATCCGAATCTGTTGATAGATAAATCTTGTTAATTATACTACATTCTAAAGCAGCTTCAATTGCCCAAAAAATCAGTGGTTTCCCCGCAATTTTCTTTATATTTTTTAATGGGATGCTTTTACTACCGCCTCTAGCCGGGATTAAGGCCACATATTTATTCACAACAAGACCTCTTCAACTTATTTCGCTGAACCATCTCTATATCTAAAATCTCCTTATTCTTGTAAGTTAAAGCTTTTGAGACATTTTTCAAATCCCGAATAAGTTTCCGCATCCCATCCGGTTCGAGACTTGCAGCATGATCGGTCCCTTTCCAGGTCCTATCCAATGTAAAGTGGCGCTCGAAATAGTGAGCTCCGTATGCAAGAGCTCCTATGTCGGCTGCGATGCCATTATGATGGCCTGAAAAACCGATGTCTTTGACCCTTTTGCCATATTTCTCTTTTATTCTCAGAATCTCCTTCAAGCAAATATCCTCAAAGGGCACAGGATAACCAGATGT
The DNA here is from genome assembly GCA_034659615.1 of Methanobacteriota archaeon. Lineage (GTDB taxonomy): Archaea > Halobacteriota > Methanosarcinia > Methanosarcinales > Methanosarcinaceae > JAIOTO01. The sequence goes on from JAYEHR010000054.1 coordinate 13,341, forward strand.
ACAGCTATAAATCACCAGATCGTTAGCTCTCCCACACTCCTCGAAAAAAGTCACAATCTGTTTCTCCTCACTATGTGTGGTCATGCCGAGTGATACATGAATCTCCCCCTCGTAATTTCTACAAAGATACTCCAACATCTCAAATCTCAGGTTGCAGGCAGAAGGAATTTTAATCATATTAGGATTAAGTGAAACGATCTCTTTTGTAGAAGTCATATCCCATACAGAAGTAGAATAGGTGACATTCCACTCTTCACACCATTTTTTCAGCTGTCGGTGCTGTTCAAGATCAAACTCCAAAAACTCCCTGTGTTCACCATACGTACTGCCATAAGATTGATATGGCACTGGATGAGGGGCATTATATTCTTCGTGTGTAAGCAGTTCCTTTGGAGTTCGTTTTTGGAACTTCACCACATCTGCTCTACAAAATTGTGCTGCAACTTTGATCATTTCATGTGCAATATCCATATCACCTTTGTGGTTACACCCAATCTCAGCAATAGTCTTAAGCATATATCCTCCAGTTTTGATTCACAGATACATCAAAATTTACGATATTATATTAATATTTAGTCTAAAACATTTCTATAATTAGAGTTATCCAAACCGTCCCCAGAACATAATAAACGGTGGGATACTATATCAACATCTTCAGTTGAAATTTTATTTATCCGATGCTACACAATAGTATAAAGTATTATCCAAACGAACTAAATTGAAGAGTTAAGGCTATATGCAATAGAATGCAATGGTTTCTGACATGATTTCCACAATTGTTTTTTTTACCGACTCCCCATTTAATCAACGAGATTATGAGAGGTTTGGAATTGACCTTTTGATGAAAAATGGATTTAGCGTTGAAGTATGGGATTTCACACCGTTTTTACATCCAGCAGTCTATCAAGAAATAAGTACAAATAATCCAATAGAAAACTGGGAAAAATATCATTTATTTTTTGCATGGACTGATGTGCGTTCGGCCATTTCAAAAATATCCCAATCCAGTATTGTTGTTTGTATGTTAGGGTATCAGCTAAAAACTTTCGGGATATATCGGATAATTTCTAAATTCAAAGTCCCATATTGTGTTTTCACTGCCAATGCTTTGCCTGTGATACCTAACAAAAATACGCCGGTAAACCTGTATAATCGATTCAAAAAAGCAACGTTTGTCCAAATATTCACTAAACTATTTAGTCAAATTCCATACAAATACCTGGGCATTAGATCCGCAAATTTTAATCTAGCTGGGGGGACACTTTCCACAAAGTCTTATAGGTATCCTGTTGGTAAAAGAACAAAAACAATTTGGGCACATTCTTTAGACTATGACAGATACCTGAAAGAATGCCAGTATCCAATTAAAGACCATTCAAACATTGGTGTTTTCTTAGACCAATATTTGCCATTCCACCACGATTTTATCCATATGGGTATATCACATCCATGCACCCCAAAAGAATATTATCCACACCTGTGCGACTATTTTGTCCATATTGAAAAGAAATATGCCACTCAGATTGTTATTGCCGCTCATCCAAGTTCTGATTACGAAGGCAAAGGCAAATTTTTTGGCAAAAGGCTTGTTATTAAAGGAAAAACATTAGAATTAATTCGCAAATCTAAATTTGTAATATCCCATTACAGCACTTCGATTAATTTTGCGGTCTTATTCCATAAGCCGATTATTTTTCTAACAACAAACCAGTTGCAAGACAGTTTTGTTGGACATCATATCGATTCAATGGCCTCGATGTTTGGAAAAGAACCAATTAACATTGATCAAATTATCGAAATCGATTGGAAAAATGAACTTTCGATCGATGAACAGAAATATGAAAGCTATAAATCATCATATATTAAAATAGAAGGCTCCAAAGATGTGTTTTTTTGGCAATTGTTTGCAGATTATATTAAAAAACATAACGTGTGATTGATGATTATTCTGACATCCGCCTCCACTAAAATGCTATTTATAAAATAACGATAACTAATCTATGAAACCAATTATCTGATATACTAATTTCCATGCTAAAACTAACTCAAATTTTCTCCCGTATCATGAAAATAAGCCCTGTACAAAGACAGAGCATCATATCTTTCTTCTGGCAAATAGTGTTCACAGCCACTGGATTTGTGAGTACAATGTATTTTGCCCACACAGTTGGTGCTTCAATTCTTGGAGCATATTTCCTATTCATAGCATACAACGGCATATTCACACTGGTAGCTGATGGTGGTTTTGGAGGAGCTGCTGTCAAACGGATCAGTGAAGGTGAAGAACCTGATGCCTATTTCAGTGCTTATTTTTTGATACGACTAACTTTTTCGATGACAGTGGTGCTAACCCTATTCATGTTCAAAGACTACTTTGTTGACCTGAACACATCCGGGATGTTTGAATGGTTGGTTCTGGCAGTGATCATCTCAGTATTGGCGGGGCCAATATCAAATGGAGTGGCAGGTAGAGGCAAAATGGGAATCCGCTCCACATGTGCAGCTGTGGGCAACATTTCGAAAATATTATTACAGGTTCTGGCAGTATTCCTGGGATATGAAGCCGCAGGACTGGCAGGAGGGGCCGTTGCTGGCATTCTTATAGCCGCAATCGTAGAATTCCGTTTTTTGGACCTGCACTTCGCACGATTTGGCTGGAAACATGTAAAGAGTCTTTCTACGTTCTCCTTCTGGTTGTTCCTGACATCAGGAGGACTTCTTGTATTTTCCCAATCCGATACGATACTTATAGGCTATTTCATGGGAAATACAGACGTGGGAATTTATAGGGTAGCTTTGCAGTTCACGACGATAGCTGCTTTTGCAACTTATGCCCTACGCACAACTTTATGGCCAAAGGTAAGCCATTGGGGGAAAAACAGTGAAATGGGGTTGGTAGAGACGTCACTATCACGTGCATTGGGATATTCACTGATACTGGCGGTCCCCGTGTTTGTGGGAGGAGTGTTGTTGGGTGATAAGTTGCTGTATTTCTTTTATGGTGCGGAATTCGCACAGGGGTATATGACGTTGACAGTACTGCTGGCTGTACAGGTTGTAAACGTATTCCAGTATTTCTTCACTATGTATATTGATGCATTGGATCAACCAAAAGAATCGTTCAAAGTGACAGCTGTAGGTGTGGTAGCAAATATCATTTTAAATATAACATTGATCCCTATTATGGGAATCCTGGGAGCTGCAATTGCCACACTCGCCACAATGACATTAAATGCGTATCTTGCGCAACGTGTACTTTCCAGGATGATCACTATTAAAATGGAACATGACAGTCTGATGAACATTATGAAAGCTGTGGCTGTAATGGGATTGTTTGTAGGAGGATTCCGCATGCTTGTACCTATTTCAAATGTATGGGTTACTTTGATCGTGGTTGTGGTTGGGGCCGGGTTGTACAGTTTTTTAATATTGAAAATTGATGAAAAGATATGTTATGAACTCAAAGAAATTGTAGAAAAAATGGGACTAGGTGTATTCTGGCCAAATTGGTTATGATTTAAGTAAAATATACTAATCGATCTGATTAATTACCATAATAAGTTCAATAGAACATTTGCCAGTATCTCCGAATAAAAAATCAATTGACTATAGGATACCCTGAGGCTACGTAAATTTTATTAATCAAATTGTGTGGGTCACTATCAATGGCTCCCTGATGATCCATTAACCTACATCCCCGTATA
>JAYEHR010000055.1:0-16505 GCA_034659615.1 Methanobacteriota archaeon
CACCATGTGTCGTACCAAAGACCATCACGTCAAGGACCCCGAGACGCTCGTTGGGGCAGGGGCCCACGTAGGCAGGCACTTCATTGAGGAATACCTTATCCGCTCTTGTGAAACTAAAAGGCGCATCCACCCTGAACGAGAGAACGGCATAGGTGCCGCTCATGACAGCACGGGTGGCGGTGGTCACCACATCCACATCCTCGAGGAGGATGTCATCATCGTTCTCTACAAGCTCGCCCACCTCCTGTGCAGTCAATACGATCGCTTTCCCTTCGACAATTCGTTCATTGATATCTTCGATCGAGCGTGTCATGGATACTCATCTCAACGTATTTAATTATAGATATGTTCCTCTCCGTCAGCGAAAAGAGACCTAACAGCCCTCACTGCGTCTGGCGTCCCGATCAACACGACCACATCACCTGCCAGCAATCGCACACCTCCAGCCGGGTTGGGCAATGTCTCTGAATCTCGACGTATGGCCAGCACTGTTACCCCATGTACATTCCTTAGGTCAAGTTCCGCCAGTGTCTTGTCTACCACAGGTGAATATAGCAACACCCTGAAAGAGCTGATGTCCTCATTAAGAAGATCGACCTGCATCCCTTCAACATCCACAGGCTCATGAGACAGGGTCCTGAACATCTCATATCCATCAGAACGGACCTCTGCGGTGAACCTCTCGATCTGCTCTTCGGGCACAAAGTAACGTCTCATGAGCCGTACGAAGATCTCTATACTTGTCTCGAACTCCTCGGGAATTACTTCATCCGCACCCATATCATATAGCGGTTCCATTTCCTGCAGATACCGCGTCCGTGTGATGATATGGACATGAGGATTTAGCTGGCGGGTAGCCCAGGTGATCCTTCGTGTTGCTGCCGGATCAGATATCCCAATGACCATGACACGAGCATTGCCTATATCCGCATGTTCGAGCACCGCTTCCTGCGTAGCATCCCCATAATAGATATTCTCTCCCTTTGATCGTTCCGTCCTGACCGTCTCCGGGTTCGTATCGAGGATGATATAGGGGATGCCTGCGGTGGTGGCGGCCTTCGCCACATTCCTTCCGTTGAAACCAAAACCAACGATGATCAGGTGATCCTCAAGATAATGTTTCTGGTCAATGACCTTCTCGATCGGATATGGATGAAGCCCACATTTGAATTGCTGAGGGATGGGGAGACGCAGTACCAGATCTGCCACCTTTGGTGATAATGAGATAACAAATGGTGTTAAAGCCATGGAAATGATGGATACGGTAAGGAAAAGCTGATACATGTTATTGCTGAGCAGGCCATAGTCCACTCCGAATCTGGAGAGGATGAACGAGAACTCTCCTACCTGAGCAAGGGAGAGTCCTACAAGAACACAGGTACGTATGGGATGTCCAAGGAGATAGGGCACAAGACCAGATATCATTGATTTTATCAGCAGGACACCAAAAGCAATGGATATAAAGAGTACCGGTTGCTGGAGAAAGTATCCTACGTCCAGTAACATACCTATGGACACGAAGAAGAAACTCATGAAGATATCCCTGAAAGGCAAAATGTTACCCAGTGCCTGGTGACTGTACTCGGATTCAGAGATTATCAGACCCGCAAGGAATGCCCCTAATGCCAGGGACAGGCCCATAGAGTAGGTCAACCAGGCAACGGACAGGCAGATCACAATAATGCTCAGCAGGAACATTTCCTGATTGCGGGTCTTTGTCACCTGATACAGGAGATGCGGAACTATCCATTTGGCACTGATCAGTACAAGAAAGATACCACCTATCCCTTTGGCAACAATGGCGAGCGCAGAAATATCGGTACTGCCATTCGCACCAGCCAGTATGGGCGTGACCAGTATCATCGGCACCACAATAACGTCCTGGAACAGGAGTATGGACAATATGGTCCTCCCGTGTGGCGAATGGATCGATGCCCGGTTCTGGAGGATCTTCAGTACAATAGCAGTACTGCTCAGGGATATGAGGAAACCCATGAAAATGGACACATTGACCCCATACCCCGCCCGTGTAGCCAGGAAAAGGGTCACCATTATGGTTAACAATACCTGAAGGGATCCACCCAGAAGGACAGCCTTTCTCATCTGCCAGAGGTCTTTTAAGGACATCTCGACCCCTATGGCAAAAAGCAGCAGGACAATACCGATCTCTGCGAGCAGTTCGACCTCATGCAGTGCGCTGATCAGTCCGAACCCGTGTGGGCCCACAAGCACCCCTGTCAGCAGGAATCCCATGATGAGAGGTAAGCGAGCCTTGTGGCAGATATAGATGATGAAGATCGATAGACCGAATATGATAGTGATATCATTCAATATCAGAGTGTCCATGGGATGAAAGCTCCTTTGGTGGTACTGACCTGAAGGAAACTGACATACAGGTCATATAACATATTACATTTCATAATATATTATAACCAATACTACTTAATAATTAACGATGGTATGCCCAGATCAATGGCATCCCCAAAAAGTAACGAGAATTTCGAAATCCCCTATCAAAATCCTCTAACAAAAAATGACAGAAAAAGAGGATCATACATTACCAGTACAACTCTGAGATGTCTTTTGCACCGGATGTACTATCACTTTCCTTCCACACCAAGGATACCAGCAAGTTCGAGACCCTCGCTGCCGATCTCGGAGAGCTGATCGAATATCTCGGTCTTTGTCACGTATTTCTCGGTCCTTGTCCCGTCCTCTTCCTCCATCTTGATCGTGATCTCACCCTTCGCATACCCTCGTTCACCGCATTCCAGAATGATGTCAGCATACTGTTCAGCGATCAATTTCAGGCAGTCAAACACCTCAGTGCTCCTGATCGCGTCCTTGCCATCGAACTGGATCATCCTCAGCTTCTGGGACGCTATATGGTCCTGCATATAGGATATCAGTGTATCCACCAGGGAGGTGATCTCGTCGATCTTGATCGATTTCAAAAGGGTAGAATCAGCTGTGATCTCCCTGTCATCATAGTATACCCTGTATACATCATCATCCCTGATTACCCTGAACCGATAGACAGCCCTTCTACTCTCGAACACTGCCTCAACATGTGAATGACCATCATAATCGAATGATACCAGGATGAGATCGGATACGTCCTCCATCTTCACCTTATCCTCTTTATGGATCAGACCTGAACGGGTCCAGGTAGGAAGGAACAGATTTCCAGAGACCTCTCGGACCGTCAGCATATCCTTATCGAAGGTCAGTTCAGACTGATATTCCATGGTAGCCAGGGATGCTGTCAATACCCCCTGCAGTTTACCGTTCTCCAGCCGGGCAGAATATTTCTTATCGGTCCCATATACGCCCCCTTCGAACAGCGGGTTGAGTATGGTCAAGACCTGCCCCACCACATCATCTAATTCCCTCTCGATCTCATTCCTGCTTTTTTCGATCTCGGAGTTGATGCGTTTTACTCCACTGGAAGCATTCGTATTGCACGTATCCATCACGGCATTCCTGTAATCAAGAACTTCCTGTACACTGGCATCCTCTGTAATGCGCTCGATATAGTTCACCATGTCCTTATGAGAGCGTTCCAGTTCAATGAGCCCACTTTTGAGAGAACTGGTCAGTTTCTGCCACTCATCGTTCTTCTCTATTGTAGAGTTCTCTATTGGAAGGATCTCTCTGGATGCCTGGACGAAAGTTTGCAGATCGTCAACGATGTCCCTCTGGAGAGGTAATTCAGTAGAATCCTGGAATATATACTTCATTTGATCCCCATCTTTCTCAATTTATCATATTATAATCAATGAGAGTACAAACATTATATAAGTTGCGACCTCATCGTAAATGTGTTGAGATCTGCATTACAGCAGAACCTCTCTCACAGGCTCCAGTATGCAGTTCAGGTACCTGGCAGCTCCATTCTTCAGGTCCATCGGATGAAGGATCTCATCCGCAAATACCTGCTCCAATTCCTGATAATCCTTACAGGAAAGATTGCCTCCAAATTTTTCAGGTCGCTCGAACACAACGTCCCCGTAACGTGGGAATATGTGATATTTGAACAACTCCATCACGGGATTGTTCTCGACAACTCCAGCAGGACAGAAGGCCTTTTTTAGTTTTTTCTTGATAGCACTTGCATCATCATCCACAGAAATGTAGTTCTCCCGTGAGGAGGACATCTTCTCCCCATCCAATCCGAGCAGGATCGGGGTGTGGATGCAGAGAGGAGCCTTGTAACCGAAACCAGGCAGGCCTTCCCGGGCGAGCATGTGGATCTTTCTCTGGTCAATGCCACCCACAGCCACATCAACACCAAGCATGGCAATGTCAACCGCCTGCATGATCGGGTATACCATCTGCGATACCTTGGGATCCTCCATCTTCCGCCCAACCTCATCCATACTCCTCTTTGCTCTCTTCAAGGAAATGGATTGTGTGAGTTGGAGAACATTGAGCATATACTCGGGATCGAGCTGGAAATCCGAACCATATACGAACTTCGTCTCCTCAGCATCCAGACCCAATGCGATGAAGCATCTCTTATTGTAGTCAGCCACCTTGCGGACCTCTTCAAGAGTCCCTTTCTGGTTCAAATACGCATGGAGATCGGCCAGTAGTACCGTGATCTCGAACCCAGCCTTCTGGAGATCCAGCAGTTTGTTCACTGTGAGCACATGCCCCAGATGGATCTTTCCACTGGGTTCATATCCGGCATATGCAGAAGGGGTCTTCCCAGACTCAAGTAACTCCATCAGCTGTTTTTCAGTCACGATCTCCTGCACATTTCTCATTATAAGATCAATTTGTTCCATGTCTTCACCGCTTCTGTGATCATCTTCCGTTTGGCTTCTATAAATAGCTCAAAAGATATAAACGTTCATTGTATCGATCAATCCGTTTGCATTATATTAACACCGGTATCGACTCCATTCATTCAATCCTGTATTGTATGTTCTTTCAGGAAATTCTCCCCTTCATCCGTGTTGAACACGGGGAGTTCCCAATCCTGCACCACCCGTCTTCGTGTGCCAGATGTCTTCTCGTTCAACACAGGATTAAAGCCATCGATCTGGTACTCGTCCCTGTACACAGCTATTCCGCGGCGCTGCCACGTTGGGACCCTGGCGAGATTGATCCCTCTTTTAAAGAGCAGTTCATGGACATCACTTGCGTTCTTGCCCTTCAAAGCTAAAGCCGCATCCCGCTCACTCAAGCCCTCGCTGCGCAGCGTGTAATATCCGTATGAACTGATACAGTTCCTCCATGCCTCGCGCTGGCGCCAGACCATGTACGTACTGACATGTTCATGATCAATGGGTATGATCCTTGAGTCAAAGGATATGGGCTCATCCAGTTCCATTAAGAGGGTAAAAGCACTGCTCAAAAAACTCGGGACGATGGAATCAAGTTTCTCAACACGCCGATCGAACGTTGGAGCAAGGAAAAGGAAATTCATCTCGTCTGAGAACGTATAGGCAAAGGTAGGATCCATACCGCTTTTCTTGAAGAATAGTTCGACCGCTTCTGCCATCGTGGAGGCAAAACCCCTGTCATAGGGTTTCTCGCAGCCCATCCGCTCGAGGATGTGCTTGAAGCTTCTTCCGTCAATACGTATGATCACAGGCGGCGCACAGCGCAGACCCGCATAGATCTCTCGCTCCTTCATGACAACGAATGATCACTCTTCCTTTTTCTCAGGCTTTTTGAACCTGCTCACGACATCCCTGATGAGCACGATGTCACCGGTGGTTATGACCCACCTGTACGGGATGATCACTCCCCTGCCAGGAACATCGAACAACTTGCGGTTGATGTCCGATACAGCGATCCCGCTGACATCGCCTTCGTTCACATCTACCACGAGGTCCGCTACCTGCCCTACATAAGTTCCGGTATTCGTGTATACATTCAATCCAAACAGTGATGTTATATCTGCGCGCATGGGTACTCCTGATATATTTGCTTGATATGATAGAGTATGCTGATTCTATATATACAATACGTCACTTTAAACAATATATAACTTATCGTATCCATCCAGGGCCCACCTGGATCTGACGGTTATATTTTAGTTCCTGGACAGATATGATAGGGCATGTGAGGATACAATACGAGATGATCTAATATTATATTACAATGTAATGTGATCTAATAATTTAAGCTAATTTAAAATAACAGTGGTCCTGCACCATTACAAAGACCCCGAGTGATAAAAAAACATGCTCACAAGCACATACATCCATATACCAGGTATCGGGAAGACAGTGGAACAGAGGATATGGAGCAGTGGCATCAGGACATGGAACGATTTCCTCAATGACCCTGATCCGATCCCCATCTCCCGATCAAAGAAAGAGAGGATAGCAACAGGTATCACTCTGTCAGAAGAAAAACTGCGTGCCGAGGATTCTGCCTTCTTTGCTCGTGCCATGCCCTCCTCGGAGCACTGGCGGGCATTCCGGAGCTTTTCGGACTCGGTGGCCTATGTGGACATCGAGACCACCGGCCTGTCTCCATCCAGCTCCAAGATCACCGTTGTAGGGATCTACGATGGGAAACAGGCACGAGCCTATGTACGTGGGATCGATCTTGACGAGATCGTGGATATATTGCCGCAATACCAGTACCTCGTCACATTCAACGGCGCACGGTTCGACCTGCCATTCATCAAGAAGGAATTCCCGCAGATCACCTTCGATCAGTTGCATGCTGACCTGATGTACCCCCTGCGGCGTATTGGGCACACAGGCGGATTGAAGAGGATCGAACATAAGCTCGGGATCACACGAAGTGATGCGACCAATGGAATGGATGGTTTTGAGGCGGTCAGGTTATGGAAGGCCCACGAAAGAGGGGATGAACAGGCCCTTGACCTGCTCCTGGAGTACAACCGGGAAGATATCGTGAACCTTGAAACGATCATCGACCTGACGCTACCAGCGTTCATCCAGAACACGTTCTCAAAATATGATCGCAAGCAACAGCAATGAAATATTAAAACATGGATTTCTGATACAAAACCAATCTTGAACAGACCCACCATGATTCCGGACATATCACAGTTCCCGGACTCTCCGGGCGTTTACCTGATGAAGGACAGCTCGGGCAACATCATCTATATCGGCAAGGCAAGATCGCTCAAACAACGGGTCAGCCAGTATTTCCAGTCCAGCAAATACCATTCACCAAAGACCCGGGTACTTGTCAGAAATATCGCAGATGTAGAATACATTGCCAGCGATTCCGAAGTCGAGGCGCTGATCCTTGAAGCGAACCTGATCAAAAGGAACCAACCACGCTACAACATCAACCTGAAGGACGATAAACGCTATCCATACGTCAAGGTCACTGTCAATACCCCCTATCCGCGCATATACCTGACACGCCGTCGCTTGATGGATGGCGCACTGTACTTTGGACCATACACCAGCGTCAAACCTGTCCGCAAGACACTGGACATAATCGCAAATATATTCAAACTGCGCAGGTGTCGAAAGAGGATCACGAAACAGCGACAGCGTCCGTGCCTGAATTACCACATCGACCGCTGTCTGGCACCCTGTACAGGCACAGTTGACCCGGAGGAGTACCGGGAACAGGTGATGGCAGCAGTCGGTTTCCTGCGGGGAAAGACCTCTGCCCTGATCGGGCAGCTGGACCAGACGATGCATGAATATGCAAACTCCCGGCAGTTTGAGGCTGCGGCCATGATGCGGGACCAGATCGCTGCACTGGAGGAACTGGGTAAGCAGCAGACAAGCACCCACGGGACCGATGACAGGGATGTCATCGCCTCTGCCTCCGATGAGGGGGCGGTCTACGTACAGCTGTTCTACATCAGGGACGGTACGATGGTGGGCAGAGCAGACTTTACCCTGACACGCGGCGATGGGCAAAGCGATATCCCGGAAGTGATCGCCGAGTTCATCAAGCAGTACTACCTGGACGCTCCGGTCCCTCCTGAGATATTGGTCGAACACCCCCTGCCCGAACAGGAACTCCTGGAACAATGGTTGAGCCAGCGATCAGGCAGACATGTCCAACTTCGGACGCCTCTGCGAGGCAGCCGCAGGAAAATACTTGAGATGACGGCGAAGAACGCGGACCTGGCCATGGAACAGGCGCATCTGAAGAGACAGCAAAAGGAACCGTTTTTGCAATCCCTGTCGCAACTAAAGGAGGCGCTTTCCCTGCAATCCATACCTCATCGGATAGAGGGTTTTGACATCTCCAACATATCAGGATCAAATGCGGTGGGTTCCATGGTCGCCTTTGACGAAGGGATTCCCTCAAACACCGATTACCGGCATTTCAATATCAGGACGGTCACAGGTATCGATGATCCGGCAATGATGGGAGAGGTCGTGGAACGAAGATATAGCCGCCTGGTGAGGAATGGAGGACCTTTCCCCGACCTGATCCTGGTCGACGGGGGACCTACACAGGTCAGTGCTGCCCAAAGGCGTCTTGAGGAACTCGGACTTGATATTCCACTCATCGGACTTGCCAAGCGGTTCGAACATATCATTACCACACGGACCGGACCCGGCCAGGTGATCATACTGCCGCATGCCTCTCCTGCACTCAAGCTCCTGATGCAGGTCCGGGATGAAGCACACCGGTTCGCGGTCTCATTCCACCGGCAGAGACGTAGTGCAAAGCTCACGCATTCGGCACTGGACGCTGTTGCTGGCATTGGACCAGCGAAAAAACGGGTATTACTCGAACACTTCCAGTCGGTAGAGGGAGTGAGGGAAGCATCGGTGGACGATATAATGCAGGTCCAGGGGATAGGGAAGGAACTGGCATACAAGATCAAAGAACATTTAACAGAATAACTATAACAGGTAGATTATATGAATAGATCATACTGCGACCACATTCAGATAATATGATAATGGTGTACATATGCCAGCAGACACAAAAAAACTGAAGAATTCAACGATCAAGGCCGCCCGATCGCTTGGGATGATGGGACCGGTCATACTTGGAATGGTACTGCTTGTCAGCCTCGTCATCACCTTTATCCCGAGATCATTCTATGTCAATGCCTTTCACGGTAACCTGTTGCTGGACACATTGATCGGAAGTACCGTGGGCAGCATACTTGCCGGTCATCCGATCACCAGCTATATCCTCGGAGGAGAGTTCCTGGCACAGGGAGTGGAGTTACTTGTGGTCACGGCGTTCCTGATCTCCTGGGTTACCGTTGGGATCGTACAGATACCAGCAGAGGCGGTCGTTTTTGGAAAGAGGTTTGCGATCCTGCGTAACTTCAGCGCATTTGTCCTTTCCATGGTAGCTGCCATCATTACCGTGACACTGGTGGGATTGTTATGAGCGGAAAGGGAAACCGTTCCGGATGGTATTTCCTGCTAGCCGTTATTTGCCTGTATCTGCTCGCCGCTGTACTCGATCCCAAAAAGACCGTCTCTGCGATCAGGATGTTTGCCGATATCTCGATGTCCATACTACCCTCGCTGATCCTGATGTTCGTGTTCATGGCACTCATGAAATACTATGTGAATGAGAAAAAACTTGCGGCAACTATGGGCAGGGACGCGGGTCTGAGGAAATGGGTCATTACAATCGTTGCAGGCCTTATCTCCAGCGGCCCGATCTACATTTGGTATCCGGTACTTGGTGACCTTCATGAAAAGGGAGTGGGGTACGGCCTGATAGCCACATTCCTGTACAACCGTTCGGTCAAGATACCATTCCTGCCGATCCTTGCTTCATATTTTGGTTTGACCTATGTGATCTGCCTGATCACGGTCACCGTGGGCGTATCCGTCGTCCAGGGGTTGGTGATCGACAGGCTGATGTCTGATGGTGAAGAGGAAATGGATGGGATATAAATAATATCATATCCAAAAATGGAATACCAACATAATACAAGGTGGTCCGATCTCCTCTATCAAAGAACAGCTGGAACGATCAAATTCCGAACTGGACGCTCTACTGGCATACCCCACAGACAAACTCGTGGATATCGTCAAGGAGATCGGTTTCGAATGCGATCGCTGTACCCGCTGCTGCACCCATGAATTCAATGATCATGTGTTCCTCCTCGAGGGTGATGTGGATACCATACAGCGGATCGATCCCTCTGCTATCGTGCCGGCACCATACTTTGAATTCTGCGACCAGAAAGGACGGTTATACGTGTCGGGATATGCCCTTGCAACCAATGAGGAAGGGGTATGCGTATTTCTGGACAACGGCCTCTGCCGGATATACGGGGATAGGCCCACCATCTGCAGGGTCTACCCATATATGCTGCACCGAGAAGCGGACGAGGAGGGCAATATCGACTGGCGCCAGTTATCCGGACTGAACCAGCATGGGTGCTATCATACCGAGATCAGTAATGAGGAATGCGAACGTATCGCACAGCAGGTGAAGGATTATGAGAAGGAGTATCTGGAACACAAGATCCGGTTCCTGAAAAGGATGGATGCACACTTTAAAGAGTCTAACCTGCGACATGTGCAGCGAACATACGACCAGCAGATGAGACGGATAGCAGGGGGGGAGGAGGTCGAAGTGTTCGTGTTCCACAACAGTGAACTTCACCCACACTTTCTCAACAGTGACTGAACTTCACTTAATCTTCCCAGGTACCGGTCAGTTTCCCATCCCGGGCCATTGCCCCCAGTACCCGGCGGACCCTGTCACAGACCTTTGCAGGCACCACGTTAGCATAAGGAGTAGAGGGCAGCGGAGTCAGGTAATGCGCACGCACATGCCCATTGTTTTTGATTATCCACTTGATCTGCTCGAGCGTATGGAGCTGTTCCTCCTCAGTCTCGTCCGGGAATCCAAATATGAAATCAACCGTCGGCGTGATGCCATGTGCCGAACACCGCTCGATAGCTGTGGTCACATCCCGGACAGTATGTCCCCGCCGAATCCGCTCAAGGACACGATCGCTTCCTGACTGGGCACCCAGGGAAATGGTACTGTTGGTACAATACTCAACGACCAGTTCCAGGGCCTGGTCTGTGACGAACTCCGGGCGCACTTCTGAGGGGAATGTCCCGAAATAGATGTTCTTGTCCTCCAGCTGGCAGAGGGTAGAGAGAAGTTTTTCCACCTTATCCAAACGGGGATGCACACCATCGCTGCCATAGGCAAAGGCATTCGAGGATGTGAAGCGCAGGTCACGGTAATGTTGGGCACATCTCACAATGGAATCGATACTGCGATGCCTCATCCGATGTCCGAACAGGTATGGGGTCTGGCAGTACTTGCACCGGTAGGGACACCCCCTGCTGATCTCCATGGGCGAGTGTATCCCCTCCGGGTCGAAACAGGGATACCGGTCAAGGTTCACGTGAGGCCTGGGATCGGTATAGATGATGTTCCCCTTCTGCCGGTAGGCAATACCCCGTATCTGGTCCGTATCCGTACACAACTGTACCGCTTCGATCAACTCTGGCAGGGTCTCCTCGCCTTCCCCGATGACCACGTAATCGAAATGTTCCAGAGTCTCTGCGGGTGTACCGGATGGGTGGGGACCCCCAGCGATATAGATCGAATCAGTGTTTGAGTTGTCCACCTCGGCAAAGAACATGTCCTTCTGGCGCGTCGGAAAACTGTAGACCATGATACCATCACGGGGTTCGGACACCAGCGTCGCCCGGGGTAACAGGGGAGCAAGGGCTGCAATGCTGTACGAGTTCTTTCTGTGCAATCGCAGGTTCACATCCATGGGCACGCCTCAGGTCATTATCACCCTGAAAGGAACGAGGGTGAAACAGAGAAGACCCAGCACAAAGGTGAGAATACCCAGTGCCATCCTCCCGCGATCCAACCTGTCCTCATCATTGAGCGGCCTGGGATGACCCGCCGCTGCGAACAGGAACAAAAAGAACGACCAGAACAACCATATCGTACCATTCTCGTCCAGGACATACGTCACATACACCGCAAGACATGCGAGAAACAGTGGCATGAAAGAGGATACGTGCCGTGCCCGCTTGCCTAACATGGCCCGCATAGCGTGGCCTCCGTCGAGCTGTCCTGACGGAAGAAGATTTAGCATCGTGATGAACATCCCTACCCACCCAGCAAAGGCCACGGGATGGAGCATCTCGCCCTCTGCACCCACGAGTCCTGCCAGGAACGAGAACAGCAGGGGCACCTGCAGGTCGAGCATGAAGGTACTCTGGTGTACCGGGTACTCCACTGGTGGAAGGGTGAGCCCGATCACCGTCACGATTATGGATACGACCAGACCCACAAGGGGACCGGCCACTGCCACATCGAACAGAGAGCGCCGATCCGGGATAAGACCTCTGTGCTTGATCACCGCACCCATCGTCCCGATGATCGAAGGGAAGGGGATGAAATAGGGAAGAGATGTGCGCATACCATGTTTGCGGGCCATCAGGTAGTGGCCCATCTCATGGGAACCGAGGACTGCCATGATGGCCAGTGTGAACGGGAGACCTCTGATAATTTGAGAAGGATGGCTGAAAATATCGACCCCGAACATCATGGCACCCGCGGACATGGTGGTGAACACCGTAGCCATGGCCAGTACGACATTGATCCATACACGTTCGGGTTTCTGTACAATGGGAATTACACCAAGGACATCCTCCCCAAGCTCGGATCTGATCACCAGATGGTAACCCCTGGCTGCAAAGGAAGTGGCAAGGGCCCGGTGAATGGCTTCCAGCTCCACCAGAGGAGTGCCATAGAAAAAAAAGGAGCCATCCTGATACCCCATCTCGTACGCCCTGAACACCGGGTCTACAAGCAGATGGAACTCCCCGGCAGTGTCCTCGATGGACGGGTCGTTTTCGGGAGTGAGGATATCGTCAGTCATGTTCCGGGGTGCTATCCGATGGGTCCAGAACCTCTACCGTGCCTGCTGTACCGTCAACGCGCACCAGATCGCCGTTGTGCAATACCTCAAAGGGATCGATCTCCAGCTCATCCACCAGCGGGATAGTGGAGATGATAGACCCCACGGCAACGATGGGTTCGGATTCCAGGTTGATCATGGCCGATGGACCTACTCCATTCTTGCTCAGCTGGTAGATGACGTAGGAACCCACAGTGGACCCTTTTCCATGGGGAAATACAAGCACCTTGTCCTTGATGCATTCGCCATGGATCGCATGTTGTGGATCAACGATGATACCTGTATCCGGGTCAACGTTCCCCAGGAATGAGATGGAGTCTCCTGACAGAAGTACGCGTCCCTGGGCCACACCTCCTGCAATACGCCTGCAGTTAATTCTCATCAGGATCACACACCTTTCGGATACATTCATCTACATCTCCCATTCGTGCAGCAACATGACACATGCCCGGCAGGTAGGCGAAGGCCTTGCCAGAGTTCACGATCATACTCTGGTACCGTTCGGTCGCAGGGGACACCACCATGCAGGTGTCACACAGCACCATTGCACCGCTCTTCTCGATCCGCCTCACAAGGTCCGGATGTCCCTCTGCCACCTCGCGGCTTGTGCACACCCAGAGTTGCCTGGTGACTGTCCTGTTAGCCAGCCGGTCTGCAATTGTCTCCAGTTCTGCCACCGAAGCATGGGGACATCCCAGTGCTGCAATGTCTGTGTCAGCACCGCCGTCCTCACCGAGTATACTGGTGTATACCTCATCGATCTGCTCCCTTTCGACCACAATGGTCTCGTCCGGTTGTTCGACATCCATTTGCCGTATATCAGGGGTGATCCCTTTCACATGATACAGCGCTACCGCTCCGGATGCGGCCATGGCCGCCCCAAGGGATTTGAGATTGTCCGGTACGGGCCGGGCATTCATGTTGAACAGCGGCACCCGGTTGCCCACATCCTTGCCCACAAGATAGCCAAGGGCACCATAATCAGAGTCTGAAAGCTCGCATTCTACACTTACCGAAACGGTGGGCTGGCGGTTCTCGTCGAGATGATAGCCATAGTTCGCAGTTTTTCCTACAAGTGCTGCAGCCAGTGCAGAGGGACCCCCTTCACGGTTGGTCCGGGCACCGATCACGGAGTTCGCATACGACACTGCCGAGGATTCGCTCCACGCCAGATGATCACCATACTTAGCAGAGAATCCCTCAAGATAATACGGGGTGCATGTACACATGGGCCTGACCCCCAGGTCCTCGTACGCCTGTATGACCTCGAGCTGTTTGCGTGCAAAGGTCTCGGATATGCCCATGTCCTGCCAGCGCTTAAGGTCCATGCCTGCAGGATTGAGGATCGCCGGTACCCTGACCGTGCCTGTCAGGTCAGAGATCCATTCAAGACCGGCATCGCCGATGGTCTTGTAGGAGACACCTGCGATCTGGGCGCTTTTTACAGGGATCAGTTGGTCTGCCCCGTAGATGTCACCAAGTGCCACCAGGATCTCTGTGGCTTTGCGGAGCGTCTCGCCATATTCCCCACCCAGTGTTCGTTCCTCTTCATTCGTAAGATACATGTTATCGTCATACTCCATTAATTCGATCGGGCATCTGCGCCCGCTCGAATGTCTCTGCCTCAGCAAGCACCTTTGTGGCATCAATGCCAACTTTGGTAGTGGTGCCGTCCTCTGCCCCGCGAGGATCCAGAGAACTGCCACGTACACCGGGGATGATCATGATGTCAGAGTCACCCTTGACCCGTGTGGCAATTGCGAACTCCACATCATCCATATCGAAGATGTTGATATCATCATCCACCACGACCACGTGTTTGAGACTGGTGTGTGCTGCAAAAGCGGCCATTATTGCGTTCTTGCCGTCACCCTCGGTCTGTTTCTCGATCTGGATGATCGCATGCAGATAGCAGCAGCCACCCTGGGTCAGGACAACATTCTTCACGGTTGTCACCTCTGAGACGGCACTGTATATCCGGGGCTCATAGGGCACGCCCATCATCAGGAGGTGCTCGGGCCCGGCGGGCAGGATCCCGTGATAGATCGGATCCCTGCGATGCATGATCCGTGTGATATGGATGACCGGTTCCTTGCGCACCAGGTCGTAGGTGCCAGTGATGTCAACGAAGGGGCCTTCATCGACCCGCTCGATAGGGTCGATGTAACCTTCCAGCACGATCTCAGCGTGGGGCACCTTGACACCGTTATCGCATTCGAACAGCTCAACGGGCGCACCGCGCAGGGATGCCGCATACTCGAACTCCTTGCCAGGTGGTACGCGGGTGGTGGATGCGAATGTGACTGCTGGATCAGCACCGATAACAACGGCAACCGGAAGGGGGCGACCCTGATCGGATGCTTTTTTGTGAAGGATATAGGAGTGTCGTGGGGGCACCAGCCGGGCAGCCAGTTTGTCCTTGCCCACCACCATAAGGCGATGGATGGATGCATTCATCATGCCTTCGTATTCGGATACGACGATGCCTGCTGTGATGTAGGGGCCGCCATCCTTTTCAAAATGTGTCATGATCGGAAGGGAGGACAGATCCACATCGGTATCTATAACATCCTTAGTAGGTGATCCGTCAACGAGGGTTACCTGTCCATCCGGACGCAGGCTGGACAGTTTCTCAATGATTCCGGTCTTTGGAACATCCAACATAGAGGCAAGCTCGTCCCGGCTACCCAGCAGGTTCATTACTGCTTTGCATCCGTCTACGTTATGAAAAAGGACTGGAGCACCAGCCGTTTTTGCAAGCAGGGGAGCTTCATAGGCTCCTGACACTGGATCTGTGATCTCGACCAGCCTTTCGGTAGATCGCAATTGCTCGATAAAATCTCTGAAGCTCATTGTATCATCATATAAGAGCAGCTAAGATGATAAATATGTTATTATCAATGATCAGAAACAGAAGAAAAGCCCCCACCAATAATATGGGAAAACATATTGTAGGAGGAATGTAGAAAGAAAGGCGATGGGGGCTGATCGGAACGCCTCTATGAAGCAAGGTTCAGAATGTGGTCATAGGTTAAATAGTGCACTATTTAGCTAATGCCTATTAGTATTTTTGATAATGATCGTGTAGATGAGATTGTTGGGAGTGGTAGAAGGATATGGGGGAATCCTCAAGCCAGCATCACTCATCAATTTCCATTGACTCATTGATCCTTCGCAGCACATCCGCAACCATCGTCTGGACCTCTGTCGCATGTTCAGGGGAGACGTCCCCCCCTTCGGTTTCCATCATCTCCTTGATATCCAACACCATTTTGTGTATGATCTGTATCATCTCATCCTTGTCTATCAAACCTGCGTAATAGGCATAGAAGAATGTGTTGCCGCTCCTGCGTACTTTCTTCTTGAAGGTAGCAAGAGCGTTGGATACCTCCTGTCTTGTGTAGGGTTCCTTCACAAAGGGTACCAGTTCCGGGAGGTTCTGTCCTATCCACGTCATTTCCGAATGGTCTGAAATGGTCTTGAAATCCGCACACAGACGTGCGATCATCCATTCTCGGGCAGTGAGGTGGGTATTCTTTTTCAAATAGCGGGTAACGTCTGAATAGCTCCGGTTTTCCATTTTTTTGAACTTTTCGTATTTGTTCATTATAGGCCTCCTCAATGGACAAGTTGGGGGTATTGCAACCAATTG
>JAYEHR010000056.1:0-3493 GCA_034659615.1 Methanobacteriota archaeon
CCATCAGGAATATCACTCTTTTGAAAAATATTTCCAAATATCTGCTTACAAATATCAGCGCACCTTTTAGCAGGCGATCTTATTACAATGTACTTAAAAACAGTATGTCAGTAGGAAAGGATACTCTGGGGGAGTATGTTTCCTATCTTGAAGATATCAATCTTGTTTATCTGGTTCCTATTTTCAGTTACTCCCTGAAAAAACAGCAGGTGAATCCCCATAAAATATATTGCATTGACACAGGACTCAGGAGCGCTGTAGCCTTCAGGTTTTCTGGAGATTGTGGCAAAATTGCTGAAAACATTGTTTTTATCGAGCTTAAAAGACGTGGCTATGAAATTTTTTACTGGAAGGACCACAAAGAAGTTGATTTCGTAATAAAGGATATCTCAGGAAAACTCACAGCTATCAACGTGTCCTATACAAACAACATCGAAAATAGAGAAATTGATGGTCTGAAAGAATTTGTTGGGAAATTTGATGCCGATCTGATCCTTCTCACAAAAGATCTCGGAAAAACAGTAGAAGGAATCGACTTTATACCCCTCTGGAAGTGGATAATCAATATCAACTGACCCGAAGGGATGAGACGACAGCGAATTCTTATGAATAGAAGACTTTTTGTGCTTTGTGAACAATCATTCCGGAATGAGCATTGACAGAACCTATATATATTTTCGTTCTAAATTACATGTAGAGGTCACATGCAAACGTTAGTGATATGCATCGACAGGGATGACGATCTTGGAGAGAAAGCAAAGGTCCAGACACCGCTCATTGGAAAAGAGCAGAACATAGCAGCTGCTGTAAAACTCGCCACTGCTGACCCTGAGGACTCGGATACGAACACCATATTTGGTGGCATCAAGGTCATGGACGAACTCAGAGAGAGAGGAATCGATGCTGAGATCGTTACGTTTGCTGGTGATAAGAACGTGGGCATCATATCAGATCAGAAGATCGCGGAACAACTGGAGAACATACTCGAGGATTTTGATGCCAAAAGTGCGATCTTCATATCCGATGGGGCAGAGGATGAGACTCTGGTACCCATTGTGCAATCACGTATCAAGATCGATTCTGTAAAACGTATCGTCGTCAAACAGAGCGCAAACCTGGAAAGTACCTACTATATCCTCAAGAATGCGTTCAATGACCCGAAGATCTCCCAGACATTCTTTGTACCTCTCGGCCTGACGGCTATGATCTATGCGATATTCCTGCTGGCGAGGTATCCTGAAGGGGCGATCATAGGCATATCGGCAGCCATAGGGATGTATATGCTGTATCGAGGTTTTAATCTCGATGAATGGTTCGTTGTAATGAGAGAAAATTTGAAAACGGAATTCTATGCTGGTCGAATGACGTTCGTGACCTATTCAGCAGCAGTCCTTATTACGATCATTGCAACGTTATTAGGTACGATCGAGCTATGGGGCTACTACACCACCGGTGGTACCTGGTATTATGGAGCTGTGACCCTTCTGACCGTATTCATCACTACTACTATCTGGTGGTATGCTGCAGCTTTGCTGTTCGCCACCACCGGCAAGATCATTGATCTTCGCATAAGCGGTGACTTTACCACCAAGGACCTATCGCCGTTATTGTTCATAATATCCGTAGGACTGCTCTTGTGGGGAGCCAGCCGATACATCCTTTCCATCAGTTCCCTCGTAAATGATGGGTCTATCTCTTCAGAATTCGGACTTCCATATTTTATCTATTCAATAGTAGGAGCGATCATAATAGCTCTTATCGGGATCAGGCTTGCGGCCACGGGTAGATTTGACGATATTCACAAAAAGAAGAGCGCAAAGATACACGAGGATTGAACCATGGACACATCAGATATGAGTGCCGATGTTGCCATTATTGGGGGGGTGGGTTTCTCAGCCTTTTCTGACAGCTGCAAAAGGACCGTCAATACACCATATGGAACGGTCAGGGTATATTTCTCCGATGTGGACGGAAGAACGGTGGCAATGATCCCACGACATTATAGATCCGGTGAACACACTCCACCCCATCTGATCAACTATCGCGCCAACATCTGGGCGGCCAGGGACATCGGTGCAAGCAGGCTCATCTCCACAAACTCCGTTGGAAGTATGAAAGGACATGCCATCGGTAGCTTCTTCCTGCCCGATGATTTTATAGACTTTACAAGCAGCAGGGTATCCACGTTCTTTGACAAGAATACGGTACATGTGGATATGACCGAACCGTATTGTGGTCAGACCCGGGACTGTCTGGTCAGTGCGCTGCAAAATAAAGGAGTGGGATTTTCAGAAGGTACCTATGCCTGCACCGAAGGACCCCGGTTTGAAACACGGGCAGAGATCGCTATGATGAGCATGTTCGCTGATGTGGTCGGTATGACCGGGGTCCCGGAAGTGATCCTCGCGCGGGAGCTGGAACTGTGTTATGCATCCATCTGTACCGTGACGAACCATGCCTGTGGTATAGGGGACGAGAAACTGACTGCCGATGAGGTGGTGGAAGAACTTGCAGTAAAACGAGATACCCTGCTGGAGATCATATCTGAGACGATCCTGCATCTGCCGGATAAGCGCGACTGTGAGTGTGGGAGTGCCATCATGGGTGCACGCCTGTAAGCTACACTTGCAGTGGTGCTTTCAATGGTACCAGCCATCCTGATCTCGGATGATCCAACGGCCAATCTTTCTCGGTTAAGGAATGATCGTTATTTCTTGCAAATGGTTTTTTTGTCACAAACAACCCAATGTTTTTTTTTGAATTGAGTTTTGAAATGATGTACTGCTGCTGGTTGACCTGTTCTAATTCGTGTTTATTTGTGCCCATCCATGATTCAACCATAACTCAAATAACTTAGATTACCATATCAATAAGAATGAGAAACATGAGAAAGTTCAACGTCACGGCAGTGATCTGGCAGGAAGATGATGCCTATGTTTCAAAATGTCCCGAACTTGAAGTTGCCAGTGCTGGTGATACGCCTCAGGAAGCCCTTGATAACTTAAAAGAGGCAGTTGAGTTATATCTTAAAAACGCCCGGGCTGTGGGAATTATGGATGATTTTACCGCATCTTTGGAGTCGTTAAATAGATTTACCTCCAACCTGGGAGTTACAGTGTGAGTAAACTTCCTTCAATTTCCTCAGAAAAGATCATAGAGCCTTCTTAGATCTGGATTTGATTATGCACCCATTAAAGGGAAAGGCAGGCATACCGCTTTAATCAAAGAAGGATCTGGTAGCGATAAGTTTCTGGTAATTATTCAGAAAAGGAACCCAGTTCCAAAAGGCACCTTGATCTCTATTATCAAACAATCTGGATTATCAAGAGATGAATTTATTGAATTGATGAAGTAAGGAGTTACCCATTCGAGACCGTCGGAAAAGTCATGAACATACTCCAAAGAATTTGAAAGTTCCATCGTAAATACTCCCTATTTTCGGACAATAATCACCATCGGTAGATACATTTATAACCTTTCACACACATTGCTA
>JAYEHR010000057.1:0-27530 GCA_034659615.1 Methanobacteriota archaeon
GAAACACCTACAAACATCTAATTTACAATAAAACATTGCACATGTCAAATGAAAAAAGATGCGTAAACACACAATATTAAATTTTTCAATCGATACATTCTTATTTGGTGTGTTCTATTTGAACCTACTTCAAGCCGTATATATAAGGAAGTCCTCCCTATGGAGGATAAATTTGATTACATTATTACAGATTACATACTAAAACAAAATAATCGAAATATACGAATAATACCACAGTATCCCATTGTATAACGTTATCATTATTCAAATTCATACGATCAATTAACAGAGATCTACGATCAAATTTTAAAACAACATGAGAGGAGTATTGTTATGGAGAATATAATATACCTTGCTCCCCTGGCAGGTGTTATCAGCCTGATATTCTCTGCATATTTCGCAAGCCGGGTCCTGAAAGAAGGCACGGGTACCAGCGAGATGCAGGAAATATCGGCCGCCATCCAGGAAGGAGCTATGGCCTATTTGAATCGTCAATATAAAACAATCGCAGTCGTTGCCATAATACTTGCAGCACTGATCTATGCCCTGCTGGGTGATGACAGTGGCAAGGTGGCAACCGGATTTATCGTTGGTGCTATCAGCTCTGCAGCCGCAGGATATATTGGTATGAACGTATCCGTTCGTGCGAACGTGAGAACTGCCAATGCTGCATCCAGAGGATTGCAGGATGCAATGGCCATAGCCTTCAGAGGCGGCGCAGTCACGGGACTTGCCGTAGTTGGGCTGGCATTGCTTGGTACCAGTGGATTCTACATCCTGTTCGGTGATGTGGACCAGGTAATAGGATTCGGTTTCGGTGCAAGCCTTATCAGCCTGTTCGCCAGGGTCGGCGGAGGTATATTTACAAAGGCAGCCGATGTGGGTGCTGACCTTGTAGGCAAGGTCGAAGCAGGCATTCCTGAGGATGATCCACGTAATGCAGGCGTCATTGCCGATAACGTGGGTGATAATGTGGGTGACTGTGCCGGTATGGGCGCAGACCTGTTCGAGACATATGTGGTCACCGTTCTGGCAGCCATGTTACTCGGAACACAGATCATTGAAAACTATCCAAACGCCATTCTTTATCCATTGATGCTCGGTGCTGTAGCCATATTTGCATCCATCATATCGATATTCTTTGTCAAGGTCGGTAGCGATAACAAGATCATGAAAGCGTTATACAAGGGTGTTGGGGTTTCCGCAGCACTCTGTCTGATCGCATTCTATTTCGTGACAGATATGCTGATGGGGAACATCGGTCTTTATTATGCATCACTGGTCGGTGTTGGAATAATGGTACTGATGGTAGTATTTACTGAATACTATACCTCAACAAGCTACCGTCCGGTAAAATCGATAGCAAAATCCTCCGAAACTGGCGCAGGGACGAACATGATCACAGGTCTTGCCATGGGATTCGAAAGTACGGCACTTCCACTGGCGATCATCGTGATCGGTATTCTGGCATCCTTCTTTGTCGTAGGAGGAGCAACTGACCCGGCCATGGGAGTGTACGGAATTGCAATCGCAGCCGCAGCAATGCTATCTACTACTGGTATGATCGTTGCCCTTGACTCATACGGCCCCATCACGGACAATGCTGGAGGGATTGCCGAGATGGCTAAAATGCCAGAAGAAGTACGCGACATCACAGATTCACTGGATGCTGTTGGAAACACCACGAAGGCAGTCACCAAAGGATATGCCATCGGATCTGCAGCATTGGGTGCATTGGCATTGTTCGCTGACTACCGTCACAAAGTGAATCTTGAGGCAGGTGCGCTCAGTCTTGACAATCCGATAGTCATTGTAGGACTTCTGATCGGAGGTCTTCTTCCATTCCTCTTTACTGCTGTTACCATGCAGGCTGTCGGAAAGGCGGCATTTACTATTGTCGAGGAGGTACGTCGTCAGTTCAGGGAGATCCCGGGGATCATGGAAGGAACAGCCAAACCAGAGTATGGTAAATGTGTGGACATCGTGACTACAGCCGCGATCCGTGAGATGACCATCCCTGGTATCCTGGCAATCGTGACACCCCTGGCCGTTGGAGTGATCCTTGGACCTCTGGCACTGGGCGGAATGTTGATTGGAATCGTCATAACAGGACTACTCCTTGCTATGACCATGAACAATGGTGGCGGTGCCTGGGATAATGCCAAGAAGCTCATCGAAGATGGTGCTCATGGCGGAAAGGGTTCAGAGGCACATAAAGCAGCTGTTATCGGTGACACTGTTGGTGATCCGTTCAAGGACACATCCGGTCCAGCGCTCAATTCGCTGATCAAGGTTGTCAACATGATAGCCATCCTGTTCTCCTCTCTCTTCATAGGAGCAGGTATCTTCTAAGATCTGGACATTGCCCGGGTCTTCTTTTTTTTTCTTTTTTTTTTGCCAATTATATGGCGTATAAAGTAACCATTTAATCCAATACTTGCTTGGTCGCAAGATTACAAGCTAACTTTTTTGTACTGGAGCTGAACATATCATATACATATATTATATCATATCATATTCTATCATCGGACCGAATAGTCCTGTTTCACTTCCACATATTTAGTAGGCATCTGGAGGGATCATAATGACAGACCTTACACCAAAAGAGCGTTTTATACGATCACTACAAGGAAAAACTGTGGACAAAGTTCCAGTCTGCTCTGTTACCCAGACAGGGACCGTTGAACTGATGAAGGCCACGGGAGCACACTGGCCACAGGCACATTATGATCCACAAAAAATGGCGGACCTTGCGATCGCAGGTAATGAGATCGCGGGTTTAGAAGCCGTACGGTATCCGTTCTGTGTCACGGTCATTGCACAGGCACTTGGTTGTACGATAATGGAAGGGACCTTTGATGCCCAGCCGCATCAGGAAGGTATTCCATGCGCCCGGAAAGAGGATGTTGGGGAAATAAGCATTCCGTCAGATCTTCTTGAAAGGGAGAGGATCTCAACCGTATTAAAAGCCACAGATATCATCAAAGAGAGAGTGAATGACGACATCCCGGTCATTGCAGGAATGGTTGGTCCGGCTGGGATTGCGTTTCAACTTGCAGGCGCAACGAATTATCTCATGTGGCTTATTAAAGAGCCGGAAGCAATAAAAGATCTTCTTGATATTGGAACCGAGGTGTGCATAGAATACTCCAATGCCCTATTTGAACATGGGGTTGATGCTATCAACATATCAGATTCAGAAAGTGGACCCGACCTTATTGCTCCCCAGATGTTTGAATCCTTCATGCTCCCGGAATACAGGAGGATCAATAAAAAGACCAATGGAATGAAAATATTACATATCTGTGGAGATGCAACTGCGATCATTGAACCAATGGCAGATATAGGATTTGAGGGCCTAAGCATCGAAGAAAAAGTGGATGCAGGATTTGCCAGGGAGATAATAGGAGACAGAGCATGCCTGATAGGAAATGTCTCACCCTCAGCAACACTTCTCCACAAATCCCCTGAAACTGTGAAAACTGAAGCAAAACAGTGCATAGAAGATGGAGTAGACATACTTGCTCCGGGTTGTGGGCTAGCACCACACACTCCATTGGAGAACCTGAAGGCATTCATAGCTGCAAGGGACGAATATTATCTGGAAAAGGGGATATTGTGACATGTAGGAGTTGTTTAGTTCAATTTTATGCATAGCAGTACCTAAATGCCCTTGATTGATTGTTATTATACATTCTATTGAACGAAAGGTTAATTTATAGTCTGTGCTAACGCATAACACGATATTTGTTAGCCTGGAGGCTGAACATGTTAGGTATAGATGACCCTCAAATATGGATTGCCTACATCCTGTGCATCATTAGTGCTATTGGATGTGTGGCCTATGGTTTATTGAAATGGAACGATGGTGACGATCAGGAGGATGAAGAATGGCTGTAAGTGTAGCTGTGCTTGGTGTATTTGTCCTGATCTATCTGATGATCATATTCTATCTTGGATTGCTGGGATATAAAAAGACAAAAAAGGATGAAGATTATATGGTTGCGGGGCGGCATATACATCCCTATATCCTTGCTCTGTCCTATGGTGCCACGTTCATCAGTACGTCTGCAATAATCGGATTCGGTGGAGCTGCTGGAGCACTTGGAATGGGACTTCTCTGGCTGGCTGTTATGAACATAGTCGTCGGGATTTTCATTGCATTCGTTGTATTCGGATCTCGAACACGGCGCATGGGAGCGCGACTGAAAGCCGTCACATTCCCGGAACTTCTGGGCAAGCGTTTCAACTCAAGGTTCATCCAGGGTTTCTCGGGTGCCCTGATAGGTATCTTCATGCCATTGTATGCTGGCATTGTCCTGATCGGTGGTGCTCGTTTCATTGAGACCACGCTTGGAGTGAACTATGACATCGCCGTGCTTATCCTGACAGTTATCGTGGCAGCATATGTGATCACAGGGGGTCTGATCGCAGTTATGTACACCGATGCTTTGCAGGGAGCTTTCATGTTCATTGGAATGTTCGTCTTGATGCTATTTACATACATCAAACTCGGTGGTATCACAGAAGCACATCAAGCTCTTACGTCAATGGCACCTCTTGTACCGGACGCTCTTGTAAAGGGCGGACATTTAGGTTGGACGGCGATGCCTGCATTCGGTTCTCCCATCTGGTGGACACTTGTTTCAACCCTTGTACTCGGGGTTGGGATCGGCGTGCTAGCACAGCCCCAACTGGCTGTCAGGTACATGACCGTGGAGAATGATAAGGCTCTGAACAGGGCTGTGCTTGTGGGAGGTCCCTTCATTCTTATGATGACCGGTGTTGCATTCACAGTGGGTGCCCTTTCAAATGCATATTTCTACAAGACACAGGGACTCATCTCTCTTGCAGCTTCAAAGGGAAATATGGATATGATCATGCCCGAATACATCAACGCTGCGATGCCGGAGCTCTTCGTCATCCTGTTCATGCTGACCCTGCTGGCAGCAGCAATGTCAACGTTGAGTTCACAGTTCCATACCATGGGCACTTCCATTGGGCATGACTTCTATCGTCAGTTCATCAAGAAAGGAGAGGCTGGCAATACAGTAAATATCACAAGAATAGGAATTGCAGTGACCATTATTGTAAGTGTGGTGCTGGCATATATCCTCCCAATAAGCATCATTGCAAGAGCGACGGCTATTTTCTTCGGTCTGTGTGCCGCAGCGTTCCTTCCAATGTATACCGGAGCGTTGTTCTGGCGAAGGATGACGCGTGAAGGTGCCATAGCCAGTCTTCTGGTGGGAACTTTCAGCAGCCTTTTCTGGCTTACATTTGTGCACGCAAAGGAAGCGGCTCCGCTCGGGATCTGCAATATGATCTTCGGAAAGGACACTATTCTTGCAGGTACATGGACGGTCGTTGACCCGATATTGATAGCCACACCACTGGCAATAATTGCAGCCATTGTAGTGAGTCTCCTTACAACCCCTCCCTCAAAGGAACATCTCAGGGAATGTTATGGAAAATAACCAGTGGTAATGAATGTTGAGTAAGGAATAGAATCGAATGGATCAAACGGGCTTTCGCGTAACATTGGGTATGCGAAAGATCGTTCTTTTTTTCTTTCGCTGGACAATACGATCACTGCGTACATAGAATCAGTTGTGGACCATGCATCCAGACCAGCTTGCACATCCTCCCAAAATGCATCGCATAGGTAACCTGTGGTGAGGAGTGATTGAAAGATATAGAGGCAAAAGCCATATGACGAGTATAAAGAGGGGATGTATACTGGCTATAAATGATCCGACTTTTGCCTAATCATAAGTTGTCATTATCGAATATAAAGTTAATCGTATGTCATATTTTGAGGATGTTTGTTGTTTTATACTTCAAACATAAATACGGGATATGGGGCGGTACTGGTTTAAAGTATGATACCTACAGATGATGATCATGAAGATCGGCGTGTTGATCCATGGACCGGATGTGGTTGATTCAGGATATGCAAAGATCATACTGGATACTCTCCATGCTGAAGATGATGTAGTAGCAATTCTTGGAGGCACGATGGGTAAAGTTGCTGTTATGGATGCATCCCTTGATGATGTTATCGATATCTCTCAAAGTCTGAGACCAAGTTCTGCTTTAGAATATCTCTTTGATACATGTGATGCCGTCTATTTGTTGAACCATGGAAAAACGACAATGACTGGAATTACCTTTGGAAATATTGTGGCATCACGGATAACAATTCTACAAAAAGTTCCGTTCATCCAGATCGAGAGGCCTGGAAGTGAGGATGGGATAATGGTTGCCTGGAATAGAGCTGGTTGTGAGGATGATGGATCATCAAAGGAACTGGCAGATATATTGGGAATTGAGGTCTCCTGCCGGCAGCCAGACCACAATACGTCCCGGATCGAGCATGTGGGTAATAGAACGATCAGGAAAATTGCCGGTGCCCAACCACAGGAGGTCATCATGGTGAACGGCATAGTGATCGGCAGAGCCAGATCACATGATGTTGCCATTGTGTTCGAGGACGGTTTCGTGGTAGACATCCGTGGAGGAGAACTGAAAATACATGGAGCTGAGAAACTTCATCAGTATGCTGAACGGATACCTGTAGATGTAGATAATGTATGGATAAAGACTGGTTTAATTCGCCGCAGCAGCGCACCCCCGAAAAACAGGGGTATGCATGAAAGCAATGGCACTTTCGTCAAAGCAATGTTGATCGACCATGATGCTGAACGGGCAGTGGATATGAGAACGGATTGTAACATTGCAGTTACGGTGGGCGATGACACTACGGCGATCGCAGGTGATATCCTTTACCGGTTCTCTGTACCGATAATTGGAATAATTGATGGTGATGGTGATGATTTTTTCAGGGCACAGAACCCGTTCCCTGGCTCGATCGTTCTGCGTGTGAATTCAGGCTATGACGACATTACGGGACAAAGGATCCGTGCGGAAATATTTAAAAATGAAATTTATATCATTTCGGAATCGATGGAAGCAATCAAAGCAAGAATATTCGCAATCATCGGCGACAGGTTGAAATCGGTAACAAAATATTGAAATGTTTGATATTCTCATATGAATTCGTAAACTTTAAAGATACCTATAAATATAATAGTGAACATCTTTTACCTATAGTATAGTATACCTGATATATTAAGGTTGAATTCTTTGGTGGAGATGGTGATATGTATATGAAAGGTTTAAGCACATTTGACAATGAAGTAATTGAATCGTTGAAACATCTGGGAATTTCCAGAAATCTGGCAACAACAATAACGTATCTCAAAAATGTGCCGGAGGCCTCTTCTCAGGAGATCGAGATGAGTACGGGTCTCCGACAGCCCGAAGTTAGTGTTGCAATGCGGGAAATGCGCAAAAATGGTTGGATCAAAGAGAATAGCAAGAATGTAACAGGAAAGGGCAGACCTACAAAGATCTACAAACTGGCTATCCCGATCGACGCGATCATAGGCCATTATGAATCAAAGATACGCGAAGAGAACGAAGCGCGTTTGGCTATAGTGGAAAAATTAAAAGCTATTAGCAAAAATTAACCCGTATCGTCAGGTATACCCGCAGAGGATGAAGGAGCATCCCATAGATTCATCCGCCTGATGCAATGTATAGGATCTTTAAGTTTGAGGAAACAACCGTCCCATCGAGTGGAACGGCTTCCCCGTCCTTTAATACAATAACTGTTTCTTCATTAATGTCCAGTATGTTCAACAACGATTCATAAGTTGTACCTTCAGGGATCTTGAGATCCTGTTCCTCGGAATCATACGGTACAATTTTTATTGTTACTGTTGGGCTCAATCTGCGGATTCACCACCTTCACCTTTCAGGTCACTGAGGTTTTCATCTATTAGCTTTTTCTCAAGGTTCTCCATCTTCTTTATACCTTTACGTTCTGTATCTCGTTTGTTGAACTTTGACATACTGATTCACCCCATATCATTATTGTGCTGTATAGATATAATCCTTTCGAGATAAGCTTAAGAATGAACATACTAATAATACGTCCGTGATCATTGTGGCCAATCATTGCATACCACCCAACAAGTTAGAGGCATTGATATTTGATGTTGATGGAGTACTGGTCGATTCCATGGCCTATCATGCAGATGCATGGATCCAGACATTCAGTGAGATTGGGATCAATATTACAAGACAGCAGATATATGATATTGAAGGCTCCAATCACGTGGGAGTGATCGAGAAGATATTCAAACATGCAGCAAGAAGGCCACAACCCCACCATTTTGAAGACCTCCACAACAGGAAACAGGAACTCTTCTTCCAGACACAAAAAGTGAAGGTGTTCAGGGGAATGGATGATTGCCTGGGCCGGTTGAACGATGCCTATCACCTGGCTGTGGCTTCAGGATCTGATCGGAGGATCGTAGACAAACTTATCAACACATTCTTTCCCGATACCTTTGATGTGATCATTTCCGGTGCAGACGTAACACACGGCAAACCCTCCCCTGAGCCATACCTAAAAGTCATCGAAAAACTTGGAGTACTAAAAGACCGATGTATTGTGATCGAAAATGCACCGTTGGGCGTTGAATCTGCGAAGAACGCGGGTCTTTATTGTGTGGCTGTACCTACTCACGTCAGTCCAGCGAGCCTTAAAAAGGCAGATGTGGTCTTTGAGGACCACGAAGCTCTAAAAGAATACCTCTATGATCTTGTAATTTAAGGGTACAATCACGAAATATCTACATCGCACGAATACGACCTGAGAACAAACGCCCTCCAAAGAATAAGCCCTACAACTACGATCACTAGCAGTGGTACTGAGATCAATATATAATATCCACTGCGATACGCCAGCAGTGCTCCGAATGCTGCTATTGTGTTTACGACCGAACCGGCAACACAAAGAGGCATAAATGGGACGGATAGCAACATTTGCTGGAACTTATTTTGAGCAGTTGAATTTGGAGATGCCATAATAATATATAACTATCCTTTCTACTTAAAATCAGTTTCGTTACCAGATATAGAATATTGCCAGTATGACAACTTGCCATTAATAACATCGTTTCTTCGTGAGATACTAACAAACTGTTCGAAGCCCTTAAGTGGAACCGAACATAACTCTAATGTATAGCAGGCAACCCTTATAATTAGGCCAAGAATATATTATAGATTGCAGGGGTTTACAAATACAGTATCATATACAGAGATGATGATATCATATACCAGAGACAATAGCCGTTCATCATCGAATAAAAGCCAGCAGGAGGAATTCAAATAACGATAAAGATACCCTATGGAAAAGATCATATTGGCATCGACGTAGACATTCCCCACGAAGTACTCACTCCCAATGAACAAGAAGTAGGGAACGAGTCCGAAATCATCACTCAGGCCCTCTCGAACCCTATCGGAACGGAAACATTTGAGGATTTCTCCCGCAGTGCCGACAAGCTACTGGTCCTTGTCAATGATGCAACAAGACCCACACCCACAGCACAGATCCTTGAGAAATTGCAGGACACGCTCCGGGAGCACACCGATCTGAAGTTCCTCGTCGCCACCGGGTCCCACCGGGCCCCTACCGATAAGGAGTTAAGGGCCATCTTCGGGGATCTGTACGATGAATTCAAAGACAGGGTCTTCATCCACGATGCCAGAAAAGACGAGGATATGGTGTATCTCGGTGAATCCACTCTCAAAACCCCGATATACCTGAACCGACTGGTCACAGAGATGAGGAACATCCTGGTTATCGGAAGCGTAGAACCGCACTACTTCGCTGGTTATACCGGCGGAAGAAAAGCATTCCTACCAGGCGTGGCCTCATACCAGACCATCGAGACAAACCACAAACATGCCCTTTGTGACGGGGCCCGGACCCTGGCCCTTGAAGGCAATCCGGTCGCAGAGGATATGAACGATGCCATGAAAGTCCTCAAGGATATGAACGTGTTCTCCATCCAGTCAGTGTTGACCGGTGACCACAGCCTGTATGCAATGACCACCGGTGATCTGATCAAATCATTCGATGCCGCCACCGCAAAGGCCAATGATGTTTTCGGAGTACGATGTCGTAGAAAGGGTAACATCGTCCTCACTGCCGCCCCCTATCCAATGGACATAGACCTCTACCAGTCTCAGAAAGCTCTCGAAAATGGAAAGCTGGCCCTTGAGAAAGGAGGCGTGATCATCATGGCCTCCAAGTGTCGGGAGGGCGTAGGCGAAGATACCTTTTTGGAACTGCTCGGGTCCGCGTCCACCTGTGAAGAGGTCATGGCAGAAATTGCCAAAAAGTATAAGTTGGGGTATCACAAAGCAGCCAAAATAGCACAGATCGGGACCTGGGCCAGAATGTGGGCCGTTTCTGACCTCGATGATGAGACCCTGAAGCGGAGTAAACTGGAACCCCAGCCGGGGATCCAGAAGGCCTTCGATAGAGCTATTGCCCTGATCAGGAGCCAGGACAAGGAACCCTATGCAGTGATCATGCCCCAGGGTAGCCTGACAATACCTCTTATTGAATGATGGGAAAGAGCATGATCGGAGAAAGGATGACGGGAGAAGGTACGATGGATCTGCAGATCATCGACATATTGCAGGATATTGTAGGGGAGGCATATGTAAGTACATCCACTGCAGAACTGTACGCCTATTCCACGGACGCGGGTATCCACCGAAGCATGCCCGACGCAGTGGTACGGCCAGGAACGACCGAGGAAGTTTCCAGGATCGTAAAACTCGCCAATGAATACCTGTTTCCGGTGATCCCGAGAGGTGCAGGGACCGCACTTTGTGGTCACAGTGTCCCCGTAAAGGGCGGAGTGATAATCGACATGCAGAGGATGAACAGGATCAAGGAAGTACATATAGAGGACCTCTACGTCATCGTGGAACCGGGCGTGGTCCACCAGAACCTGAACGAAGAGCTGAAGAAATACGGCTTTTTCATCCCTGGACCTTCCAGCAGCAACGTTGCCAACATCGGCGGCATGATCGCAACTAACGCATCCGGCGGTAATGCCGTGAAGTACGGTGCCACCCGGGATTATGTTCTTGGTCTGGAAGTAGTGTTCCCGACCGGAGAGATCGCAGCCCTTGGTACCAGAACCCTGAAGAACTCCGCCGGTTATCAGCTGGAACGCCTCATGTGCGGCATGGAAGGGACCCTGGGATTTATTACCGAAGCCACACTCAAGGTTGTCCCTCTCCCCGAAAAGAGCGCTGTTGCAGTGGCGGTATTTGACACGCTGGAGGCAGCAGGCCAATGTGTTTCCAATATCATTGCTAAACCCATCATACCGTCTGGTCTGGAACTCATGTCGAACGTGTGCATCCAGGCGATCAATAAGGCAGTCGATCTGGGGCTTCCGGAAAAGGATGCCATCCTTTTGATCGAGGTGGATGGAAGTGCCAACGACATCGGGGACCAGATCGTGAAGGTCTCGGAGATCTGCACCAGCAGCGGAGCACTCTCTGTAGATTTCACAGATGATCCTGTAAGAATGGAAGAACTCTGGAAAGGTCGAAAGGCCATGATCCCGGCCCTCTGCAAGTACGACGATGAACTCGTGACCGTCATGCTTGCGGATGACATGGCAGTACCCATGAGCCGGATACCTGAGACTATCAGGGCTTTTGAGAATATCTCGGATAAATATGACATAATCATCGCAAGCTATGGACACTCTGGTGATGGAAATCTTCACACCAAGGTCCTGATGGACCCTACCAGCAAATCGCACTGGGACCAGGCAGAGAAAGCCGTCGTAGAGATCTATAATAAGGTCATGGAAGTGGGCGGGACCGTGACCGGAGAACACGGCGTGGCGATCACAAAAGCACCGTTCTTCATAAAGGAGCGTGCCTCGAGCATCAATGCTATGAAGATCATCAAGAGGGGACTTGATCCCAATAATATCATGAACCCATACAAGATAATGGACTGGGACGAGAACTTCATCACTCACCTGAGATACCATATGGAGAGGGAGTAAATGAAAACAGAGAACCTGAAAAAATGGCGAAAGGAACTCATCAACTGCACCCAATGCGGATACTGCAAGGAGGTATGCCCGGTGTTCGAGGAGATCGGATGGGATTCGTCCGCGGCAAGGGGCAGGATGTCGCTTTGCTATGGCCTGTACTCCGGTGATATCGAGCCTGATGAATCTGTACTGGAACGACTCTACCAGTGCACCACCTGTACAGATTGCACCCGTAGGTGTCCCTCTTCTACAGCTGTTGTGGATGTTGTGGAAGCTGCCAGAAAGGACATTATCACTGCGGGGCTAGCCAGCGAGGGACAGAAAAAGATCGCAGAATCCATAAAACGATTTGGGAATCCTTTTGGAGAAACACAGAGCAGGGAGGATGTGCTGGGCGAAGCACCACGCCAGGCTGAGATCGCATATTATACAGGATGTACCGCTGCTTATCGAAACATCGAGACAGCTAAAGCTGGAATATCCATCTTGAAAAAGCTGAATGCAGACTATACATTGCTTGACGAAGTTTGCTGTGGGAGTGTCCTGAGCAGATTGGGATTCCCGGACGAGGATATTGAGACACTGGTGGATGCGAACCTCAAGGCTATCGAAGCTACCGGTGCCAAAACAGTGCTTTTCTCATGTGCCGGATGTCTGAGAATGTTTAAGAAGGAATACCCGAAATACCGCGAGCTACCTTTCAGGGTATTGCATTTTACAGAATGGCTCAACGAACAGGATATTGTGCTAAAACCATACAGGAAAACCGTGACATATCACGATCCATGCCATATCGGCCGGCACCTGGGAATCTATGAGCCACCCAGGAAGATGATACAGAAAATGCCCGAGGTTAACTTCGTTGAGATGAAGGACAATAGGGAAATGGCAAAATGCTGTGGTGGCGGCGGTGGTGTGAGGTCCGGGTTCCCCGAAGTCGCTGGGAAGATCGCTGCCCGACGAATGGAACAGGCTATGATGACAGATATCCTGCTGACAACCTGCCCCTTCTGTGTCAATAACCTCAAGGTGGGCAGGGATATTGCACAGAGCAAGGTAGAGGTCAGGGATCTGCTTGAGGTCATTGATGAATTACTGGACCTGTGAAACCGAATGTATCCCTGTGGGATATGTTTAAGGAAAAGAGGAGGAGAAAGTTCGATCATGCCAATATCCCAGGGATCTGAGAACAGACAGATAAAGGGCATCCTGTTCGATATGGACAATACCCTGTTCGATCTCGTAGAAGCCAAACTCGCAGCCTGCGATGCCATGATCGATCATATCGGGATCGGGGACCCGAAAGAGATGTTCTCCTATTTCCACCGGGGCACCTATGATTTTGAGCATCTTGCGAACATTCGGGATTACCTGGATGATATTGAACAAACGTCCGAAGAATTATATGCTAAATGTTGCCAGATCTACGAAAGAACAAAGCTTGAGAACATCCACCTCTACCCCGGAGTAGAGGAGACCTTCCGACAGATACGGGAAATGGGACTCTACCTTGTAGTGGTCACCGACGCCCATAACGACGGAGCCATCAGCAGACTGGACCAGACAGGCATCTCCGGACTTGTGGATCAGCTGGTCACCTGTGATATGACCGGTGCGAAAAAACCTGCACCGGAGTTCTTCCATTATGCACTTGACATGGTCCGGCTGAAACCACCGCAGGCCGTCTTTGTCGGGGACAGCCTTAGACGTGATATAGCACCTGCAAAAAGGATAGGCATGCTCACGGCCTACGCTGCTTATGGTGACCGGAACGACCATGAGGAGAGTGATGTGGTGGCAGACCATGTGCTGGAAAGTATCAACGACGTACTAACAATATTGCAAGATCATATTGAACAATGATGCATCCGATCAGCACGCTGATCACAATGCAGATGTATCCTAAACACCTGTATTTTATTAATGATTCCATGCCGGCCAACACAACACTTTAAGAGATGTGAACCACAACATCAACTTACAATAACAAGAAATGGAGTTCTACGGCTAATCGGTGGTATATTAAGCTATTGAGATGTTCGCATTAGTGATATGAAAGTGGATACTCTGTGAGATATCCCATTTTGATCACATGGTACCAAAACCATGTTCACATCATTGATATTCATGCTCATGCATAGCATGAATTGAAGTAATGTGAAAAACGAATAGTAACCACGGCACTCATCGGGATGCCGAGAAAGTACAAAAATATGAAGGAAGTATACCAGATGTCTATTAAAAAATACCAGTTGATATGTATATATCATGAAGATGCGTGTGAGTGGGGATCACTCCAACTGTTCTTTGTGGAATTGTAAGAAGTTCCTTTTACACAAAGGTCGAAACAGGATACCAGCGGTGTTATAATGTATCCGTAGGTATTCTATCGATCTGACATAGAGATTCCCCAAAAGTTGAACAATTTGTACCTGAAAAGAAGTAAGGTTAACATCCAACACATTCTCTCTGCGAAAATCTGTTACCCCAGCAGATAGAGGCTTGCCGCCATCATCACCATCCCCGAAAGCAGACCTGAAAGCATAAGGTGCTCATCCCCATATTCTATGGCAATGGGCAGTAGCTCGTCAAAACAGATGAAGACCATGAACCCGCCGACTGCACCAAGGGTGATGCCCAACAGGGCCGGGGTCAGGTACGGGAAGATCAACAAATAGCCAATGGCTGCTCCAATTGGCTCGGACAGACCTGACAGGAACGAATAGGAAAATGCCTTTTTCCTGTTCTCGGTGGCGTAATAGATGGGGACAGAGACTGCGATCCCTTCCGGGATATTATGGATCGCTATGGCAACCGCCAGCGCCAGACCCATATCCAGGGAGTTCAGGGATGTTAGCAGTACTGCCAGACCTTCCGGAAAGTTGTGCATGGCGATCCCTATGGCTGTGAAGATGCCTGCCTTTCCAAGCCTTGAATGGTAGCTGTCAGGTAGGGTGTCCAGGTGCACATGCCCTATCACACGATCCAGCAGATAGATCACGACCATCCCTGCAAAAAAAGAAGTATTGGCCGCAAGGAAACCCACTGCCTCTATGGAGATGGGGAGGAGTTCCACGAAAGAGATGTATATCATGGCACCTGCAGCAAACCCGATCAGGACGGACAGGTATGTCAATTTTGGCTTTGGAATAAAGAACGCTATCATGCTTCCTATGCCTGTGGACAGACCTGCAAGTAGTGTTAACATGAAAGCTGAGATAAGATCATTCATATATATTCCATCCATTAACGCTAATCACATGTTAAAATTTCATTCCTTTTCTATTGACTTGCGAAGTTGCTCGGTGACTGTACAGTAGTGCTCACAATACAGACCATTTCGATTTTTTTCGGAGTTCATCTAATCACATAACAGAGGGAGAAATAAGGGCAATATGTAATAAAGGAGGATCTTCTTTGTCATGTCAGAGATCACATGCATTTTGGAGTATTACCTTGTTACCTGATAACAGATTTCTAATGTGGAGTTCGTATATAAAAACTTGTTATTATAAATAAAAGTTGTTGTGTTATAAAATAATTGTCGAGTAAAACAAACGGGTTCCGCACGGCTCACGCACCTCACCTATGCATCCCAATTATCGTACATTTAGCAGTGCATAATATGTGAGACCAATTACGACCCAAAAGATATAACCTCAATGGATTACAATATCCTTCCATGCAGAACATCAACGAAAAGGCAATACGGCTCAACATTTACCATGCACGCCAGTGTGATCCGAAGAAGTGCACTGGCAAGAAGATGGCACGTTTTAAGCTTGCCCGCCTTTTTGAGAAGGTCAATCGTATCCCGCGAGGTTCGATCCTGCTTGATCCCTTCTCGGATAAGGCACTGTCCCCCGAAGATCGTGGTGTGCAGGATATCACTGTTTTGGATTGTTCCTGGGAGACAGTTGAAGCGGTATTTCCCCAGCTGTTGAAACGCCAGCTCAGGCACCGGGCCCTGCCCTATCTTATCGCAGCGAACCCCGTGAACTTCGGCCGACCGTTCAAAATGAACACTGTGGAAGCCTTTGCTGCAGCACTGTACATTATCGGGAACAAGCACCAGGCCGAGAAGATCCTATCCAAGTTCAACTGGGGTCACACCTTCCTGGAGCTGAATCAGGAGCCTCTGGAGGAGTACTGCGAAGCAAAGAACAGTGAGCAGATCGTTAATATACAGAAAGAATATATGCAGGATTGATACACGTATTTATTGACTGGGTAACAGATCAATAGCATCAGAGGGTGATCACAGCATGAAGATACAGATAGGAGTTATTGGTGCAGGTTTTTGTGGTGAGAGGATCGCACAGCTTGCTGAAGAAGTGGGGAGTGAGATCGCGGATCGCGGAGCAATTATGCTGTGTGGGGGACTTGGGGGTGTAATGGAAGCTGCTGCTCGGGGATGTCATCGAAGGGATGGCATGACCATCGGCATTTTGCCGGGGTCGCGCCGTGATGACGCTAATGCCTATATAGATATAGTGATCGTGAGTGGGATGGGATACGCGAGGAACGCCATCATCGCCCAGTCATGCGATGCCCTGATCGCAGTTGGGGGAGAGTACGGGACCCTTTCCGAGATCGCACTGTCCCTGAAATCCGGTAAACCGGTGGTCGCTCTTGCGTCAAAATGGTATATTGAAGGTGTGCATGTTGCACAGGATCCACAGGAAGCTGTTACCAGAGCATTTGACCTGCTTGCATGAGTACATTATACGCATTATATTGTCAATTTAAATTTTTTTGTAAAAAACTTTATATCATAGAAGGATTCTCAACAACGCATTAGTTATACCAATGAGACTGCAGTAGTTCACACATTGATACACACATTGAGAACATATAATAATATAATACACGGGATCCCATGCATCTGATCATAGCAGAAAAACACAATGCAGCGAAAAGGATCGCAGAGATCC
The DNA here is from genome assembly GCA_034659615.1 of Methanobacteriota archaeon. Classification (GTDB taxonomy): domain Archaea; phylum Halobacteriota; class Methanosarcinia; order Methanosarcinales; family Methanosarcinaceae; genus JAIOTO01. Next base: position 16,886 of record JAYEHR010000057.1, read on the forward strand.
TCGCACCAAATAAGCCAAAGAATGTGCGTGTCCGAGGAATGGACACCTATGAGTTCAAGAGCGACGATAGGATCGTTGTCATGGGACTCAGTGGACATATCGTCCAGCTGGACTTTCCGAAGGCTTACAACAACTGGCAGAAAGTTGAAGCAAAGGAACTTGTGAACGCTGACCTGGTGATCACACCCACACATTCAAAGATCGTAGGTGCCCTGAAAAAACTTGGTAAGGAGGCTACCCGGGTCACGATCGCAACTGACTACGACCGGGAAGGAGAACTGATCGGGGTCGAAGCGCTGAAGATCGTACAGACTGTGAACCCTGATATAAAGTTTGACCGTGTCCTTTACAGTGCCATTACCAAGGTAGCGATCGATGAGGCCTTTGCCAATCCGATCTCCATTGATTTCAATCTGGCAAATGCAGGACACTCACGACAGGTCATAGACCTGGTATGGGGTGCATCGCTCACGCGTTATATTTCCCTTGCTGCAATGCGACTTGGGAAGATGTTCCTTTCTGTGGGCCGGGTACAGTCACCAACGCTGGCCCTGATCGTCGATAAAGAAAAGGAACGGGATGCCTTCGTGTCCAAACCATACTGGGAGATCTATGCCACCCTCTCAAAATCCAGCGGAGAAGAGTTCCAGGCACGGCACAAGACTGCACGGTTCTGGGAGAAAGAAAAAGCGGATTCCATCTTCTCGATGATCGAACAGGATGCAAGTGTTTCCTCGATCAAACGCTCCAAAAAGACTGACAAACCACCGACACCGTTCAACACTACAGAGTTCATCGGTGCTGCGAACTCACTGGGGTTCACCCCCTCGAATGCAATGAGGATCGCCGAATCCCTGTACACCAATGGTTACATATCATATCCCAGGACAGACAACACCGTATATCCGAGTACGATCGACCTGCGGGCTCAGATCGAGATCTTCAAACGTGGGGTCTTTAAGAAATACGCAGATAAACTCCTTGCAAAGAGCAAACTTGTGCCCACCAGAGGAAAGAAAGAGACCACTGACCATCCTCCAATATACCCCGCATCCCTTGCAAAAGAATCAGAGTTGAACGAGCAGGAATGGAAGATCTACGAGATGGTCGTACGCCGTTTCTTCGCGACCTTTGCCGAGGAAGCCGTCTGGGAGACCATGAAGGTAGTGCTCGATATCAATGGGGAGGATTTCCGGGCAAATGGCGCCCGACTGGTTGAAGCCGGATGGAGATGGTACTATCCGTACAATGCACCTGAGGATCGCTTGCTGCCAGAACTGCATGAGAAGGAGCAGCTGAAGGTCAGCAATAAGGAAATGGTCGATAAAGAGACAAAACCCCCCGGACGATACGGACAGGGCCGCCTCATAAAAATCATGGAAGAACTGGGACTGGGAACAAAGGCAACACGCCACGATATCATCAGCAAGCTCTATTCCCGGGCATACGTCTACGGGAACCCTCTGCAGCCCACCCGGACCGCATACGCTGTGGTCGAAGCGCTTGAAGAATATGCGCCAACGATCACCAAACATGATATGACTAGCAAACTGGAACAAGATATGGACTGTATCGCTGATGGGAAGATCCCTGAGGAGAATGTCCTGGGTGAATCGCGCCAGATGCTCAATTCGATCTTCTCCGAACTCGAGGACAACCACGACAGTATATCCGAATCGCTCAGGGCCGGTCTGCGGGAAGATAAGATCATTGGAACATGTCCCGTTTGTGGTTCAAAACTGATGGTACGCCGTTCCAAACGAGGCGCACGCTTTGTTGGTTGTGAGGGATACCCTGATTGTACGTTCTCCCTTCCCCTTCCTAAAAAAGGAACGATCATCGTCACCGACAAAACTTGCGAAGAGCATGGGATCCACCACATCAAGATCATCAATCCAAAGAAACGTCCCTGGGACCTGGGATGCGCATACTGCAACTACCTGGAATGGAAAAAAGCACAGGAAGAGGAACGGGCAAAGACACCGCGTCCAGAAAAGATCATCGATATTCCGGGTATTGGGAAGGTGACAGCTGAAAAACTGAACTCTGCCGGTGTCACGACCGTTGACGAGCTTGAACAGAGCGATTCGAAAAAGCTGTCCAGGGACACAGACATACCCCTCGGGAAGATCATACGATGGCAGGAAGCTGCTGCATAAAATGTTATAACGGAGATGAAGATATTGCAGATCGATTTTAAAGGTGGCTGCCGTGAAGTGGGACGCTCTGCGATGCTGGTCAATGAGGAGATCCTGGTGGATTACGGGATGAAGCCAGGAGAGATGCCACTATATCCCCTGGATGGATCGCGCCCGAAATCGATCATCGTGTCACACGGCCATCTGGACCACTGCGGTGCGGTCCCAAACCTGATGGACCTGCGCCCGGAAGTCTTCATGACGCCCATTACCTTTGATTTTGCGAATATGCTGGGTCGGGATACATTAAAGATCGCTGAGGCCAAAGGCATGCTTTCTCCCTACGGACAGGGTGACCTGCAACGTATGCAGGCGCAGACGAACAAGATCGATACAGGTGTAGAGTTCCACACGCACAAATACACGGCACAGTTCTACGATGCAGGCCATATTCCAGGTGCAGCGTCCGTCTATCTGGAATCTCCGGAAGGGAACAGTTTGTTCTATACCGGTGACATCAACACCCTTGACACCCGCCTGGTCCCGGGAGCAGAAGAGCATCCTGATGCCGACACCCTTGTGATCGAAAGTACATATTTTGCAGAGGATCATATCCCACGAAAGGAAACCGAAAATGCATTCATTGATTCACTCAATGACACCCTGGATATCGGTGGAAATGTGATCATCCCCGCCTTTGCCATCGGTAGGACACAGGAGATCCTGATGCTGCTGGATGCGTACGATATCCCTGCCTATGTGGACGGTATGGGCGTCGCTATGTATAAACTGATGCTGCATCATCCCGACTACTTGAAAGATCCAGCACGTTTGAAAAAAGCATTCGGAAACGCATCCATCGTGAAAGGACATCGAAGGAAGAATGTACCACTGGAAAGCTCCGTGATCGTAACAACCGCGGGGATGCTAAACGGCGGCCCTGTACTCTACTACCTGAACAAACTGTACAAGGACCCAAAGACAAAGATCATGATCACTGGATACCAGGTTGAGGGTACGAACGGACGGATGGCCATTGATAATGGCATCATTGACAATGATGGAGTGATCCAGCAACTGAACACGACGATCGAACAGTATGATTTCTCTGCCCACTGCGGTGACAGGGAGCTTAAGGGTATAGTCAGGTCCTTCTGCGATAATGGCACCCAGACCGTGTTCACCATGCACGGAGAGAACTCACAACAGTTCGCACAATGGGTATCAGAGGAGATCGGCGTGGATGCATACGCTCCCGCGAACGGGGAGAGCTATACCATTGAGTAAGCTTGATCTTATTTTTTCAGATATTTATTGAGATCCTGCTGCGTATTGATATTCACAAATGTTCTCAGATCGGGATCGAACTTTTTTATCCCATCAACATCAATACCAATAACATCATCCAGCTTAAAGACCGGTGCCAGAATGAACGTCTCATCGTCCAGAATAGCAGCCTCGATACCGGCGATCATCGGGCGTACCCTGTACACCGCGCAGAGTGGTTCCATCCTGCCATCATCCCAACGTGGAAGTACTGCGTCATGGCCTTGGGCCCGCTCGAACAGGTATTCGATCACTCCCACATCCAGATACGGCATATCGCATGCTGTTACAAAGAGATATTCCCCCTTTGCCACCTTGAAACCTTCCAGCATGCCTGCCAGGGGACCTACATTGTGATACTGATCAAATACGACCTTACGATCGGATAGGTATTGTCTGAACTGATCCTGCTGCTCCTCATCCCTGAGCGAGATGATGACCTCATCCGTGATCGAGTCCAGTATCTCAAGGGTCTGTTCGATAAGGGTACGTCCTTCAAGATGGATCAGTCCTTTTTCAGCAAACCCAAGGCGCTTTCCAAACCCTCCGGCAAGTATCAGTGATGAACGACACATCTTTACGCTCTACCCAAAAAATTTGTCACACACAGATCAATTAGCACAACTATACGCCATTCCTCTAAAATCTTTATCCTCAAATTGATGACGTGTAAGACACCGCATCTTACACAATTATCTGTTACCTTTTTGATCATGATCCCTGCAACAGATGTGTAATATAAATGACATTGAAATTTTTGATGGCTACAAAATTCATTGCAGGATGCTAATTTCATTGCAGGATGGTATATATACAGTTAACGCGTACTGTAGCTTGGTGGAGATACGACATAATATCACTTCGCCACACCCGTTTATTGACAAATCTAGGAAGTATGAGCGGGTTTGGGGAGTGGGGGTACTAGAAAAAATGTTTTTTACCCGCTCATATAGGGTAGAAAAGGACATATTAGTATATACAGTTTGCGGTTTAACGCTACTGTGTTCGTTTTTTATAGATGAGTGGGAAGTTTGCTGGAATCCATCCACCCCACTATTTATTCTTGGAAATAAATAGAAGCCATTGAAACACCAACTTTTTGACAGAGAATGAAGCTGAACACCGAGGCAAAGATCAGGCGATGCCCCGGCGGCGATCACTCCTGTACTCCTCAACAAGTAACTTCAAGCGCTCCGCCTCCTCAGCCTTCCTCTTCATCTCAGCCCACTGCTCCCACTCATGGATGGCAGAGCGGAGAGCTTCTGGCGTCACAATGGCAAAGTCATCAACACGCTGGATGGACAGGTATTTCAGTACAGGCACATCCGCCTCAAAGAAGACTTCCTCTGCAGCATAGGTGAGAGGTTCAGGAATGATGACCGCACGCACTCCATGATCCACTAGAATAGAGGCCGTGTTCTTGCCCCCACCACTCGGATCCTGCAGATAGACAACATCATCCTTCTTGATACCATAGCGCTCTTTAGTATGATCAATAGCCTCCTTCGTGAACGAGGATATTATCTTGACCGGAACACCCTCTCCCTTGATCTCCATCTTGCGGATCTGCTTGAGTTTCTTGATCTGGGAACGTGATCTTTTAAGGGAATGTTTTGTCCTGCGCAATTCTTTCTTGAATCGCGAAATCTTCCTGTCACGTATTCCGATCTCCTTGTTTGCCAGTATCTTCCGGTAATTCTTGTCCCTTAGGTGATTGATCTTGGTTTCGAGCGTTGATATCGTCGCATCCTTCGAAGCACTCTCCTTCTTTAGTTCACGTATATCTTCCTGCAGATCGGATATCTCAGCATCCTTCTGTTTCAGGGTCTTAACCATTTTCCGGTACTGTTCATCATCTTTTGCCGGTGGATGTTTCTGACGTGGTGGTGCTGACCTGTCTTTAATTTTACCTATACGCCCCTCCCTCGCTATCTTCTCAATAGCTTCACCGATGGAATCGCCTTTGATCACATTCAACTTGATCATATCCCTATTTAGCTCAGGAGGAGCCTTCTTATCAATACGTGTGAACAGGTTCCTGTAATTCTTTGCAGCATACAGTGCAGCTGCAAGTGAGTCACGCTCATGGTCATTGGAATATCCGAATGGCCGTGCCATTTCGATCTTTTCCTCAGAGGATATTTGCGTACCCGGTGTACTGATGGTCGCACTAAAACTCCTGCGTATCTTCTCCACTGCAGCTGGCGTGGGAGTAACATCAGTGGCAACAATAGCAGGCATTCCATACTCTGCGATGAGCTTGACCACTTCATTATGGGATATCCCACGAAAGCTTTTCGATAACAGTAACTCCGAATCAAGCGACAGGATGGCTACTCCCACTGTCGTGCCTGGATCGATCCCCACGATGGTGGATCTCCGTCCCTTTTGTTTGAGAGGGATGTACTTGATCTTGTCCCTGACAACACTTTTCACCATTACCTGTGCATCTGCACCTGATGATGGATGGATCGGGACCTCCCCTCGCCTAGCATTGACTGTGAACTCACATCGCACATATCCACCAAACCCTTTGGCGATCCGGGTCGAATATGTGAACTTGCCCTCTTTCGCAGCTAATTTAAGTATAGCCTCGATCTCACGACTCTTAGTCCTGACAGCTCCATGTACCTTCCGGCAATACCTGTTCTGACTCCAGCCACCTCTCCCAAGAGATCGCGCCCTGCTCACTTTGATCTTCGTGATGTCCTCGAACAGGGAGACCTCACAACCAGTACCAATATCTGCCAGCCGTGCACATACCTCAGCCTCATCATTTGGGTCGTGTGGGTTGAAGGTAAGTCCATGTTCACGTGCCAGACGGACAAGGGACCGTTGATGCAGACCTCCGGTTACCTGAACGAGCTTAACGCCCTGTGGAAGGCGTTCCAGAAAACGTATCAGAGCCTTCTTGTCCGGTGCAAGTTCAAAGATATTGTCAACCGCGAGATATCTTGGACGATCCTGGTCCACCATGCGCAGGATACGATGTAAACGGATCATCGAATGGTGTGATACAGTATCTCCTTTTAGGATCGCCAACCCATAGCGCGGGAACTGGCGTGACCTCGAAGAACCCTTCGCGATATCGATGCCGTAAATAACCCCATTTAGCACCATATTACCAGTATTATTATTTTATAAAATAAATCGATCGATACACATATTCATTCAAGCTTATCCATCTCCCCTTTCACATACTTCACTGCATTTCCAAGATCGGTGTGGAGCCCATATTTTCGCTCAAAATGCGTCAGTATGTTTGAGAGGTCCCTCTCCAGCAGTTCCTGGGCATGAGGATGTTCAAGAGTGACATACTGCGGCCAGTCAATGATCTCAACACCATCCGGATCCACAAAAATATTGTACTCACTGAAATCCGAATGTATGATCCCATGGGAATATATGATACGCACCTGCCTGAGGATCTTCTGCAGGAATACCTCAGGTTCTTCCAGTCTGGTCTTCACAAGCAGATGTCCCCTGGCAGGTGCCATGACAATAGCATGCCTGCTGTAGTCAATGGGTTCCGGGAGGGAAACCTCCGGGTATAGCTTTTTCATTACATCATACTCTCGTTTAGCAGCAAGACGGGCAGCATATATCCACGAAAAATGCTCCCTGTTCTCAAGATGGCTGCGGCACCGTTTCACGCTCCTGAAACTCGTACGCCCTTCGCGGTGGAACTTGATTATCACACCCATTGTATCCCCAATAGCCAGTTCGGGCTCCTTTACTGCCTCGTGAACAACGGATTCCTTACCAACACCGATCTCATCACCTATTCCATTGAGGGTACCCCGTTTCACAAACGTGTTAATGGCAAGGGCATCATAACCATCAAAATATATCCGGTAGCCCGGATACGGTACAAGGGTCCCGATAACCATATCCATATCTATAAGACTACTCAGCCGGTATTCAAGATCCTTGGCAGTCATGCGAGTATACCTGACCAGTTCGCCTACAGGGACCCACTCGTAATCCTTCATGCATAGCTCGATCCCTGTCAGTATCCTGAAATCCTTGCTATCAAGTTCCCTGAAGACCTTCAGCACATCATCGATCATCAGACAGGAATACTATGGGATATTAAAGATACTTTTTGGTCTCCGGCTCAGTTCTCAAATTGGGACACAAGATAAGTATTTAGAAAGCCGTGGATCTGCAGTATCTCCAGAGTATCCGGCAGCCGGGATACCAATCTGTCCACATAACCAGCTTTTGATATCTGCCTGAATGTCTCCTGAAAATTAATGTCGAACAGCCAGGACAGCTGAAGGAGCATCATATCGTTATAGGTCTTCATGTGTTCTGCATGGGCAGGATCGTGCCCAAGGATCTCACGGACCATTTCCTTTGAATAGCCCGGCCCATCCGGAAGCTCAAGTTCCAGGGCTGGATTCTTGCACTCGTCCCTGCGAGTGTGATAATCTGTTACAACCTTCAGGACATCCAGTTTATCCGCATCACGTATCAATTTGCAATATAACAGACACCTGTCAGTCTCATCTGCCGGAAGAGCAAAACGATTGTGGTACCCGACAGCCTTTAAGATAATGTCCTGCTCATTTTCGGATAATGAGGCCAGTATACCACTGTTTTTCAGTATACACACTCCTAACTTACCATGATCCTCAGAATCGGAGTCATTGAAGGTCCGGTACCTGCGCATCTGTTCAAAGCGGCCGACATCGTGGAAAAGGGCTATTGATTCGGCCAGATACACCTGCTCGGGTGACAGACCGAGCGAGCGACCGAGCAGAATGATATTGTCACATACCCTCTTTGTATGCTCTTCCTTAAGCTCGATGTTTATCTGCATGTCCGGATCGTTCGAATAGAAACGTCCGACATAGTTCTCGAACCATCGATGAAACGTTGTGAGTTGCTCTGAGTCCATGACCTGTCCTGCATGGCGGTCCAGATGATCACCAATATAAATAGCCATCAGGAATGATGCCGTTTGTTGGCCGCTTCGACCTCATCGACAATGCCAGGATATTCACGAAACACGGATAGTATATCCAGTGCAGCCACAAGGTCCACGATACCAACAGCTCCGATGACCGTACCATCCTTGTTCATTATTGGAGATACGACTACGGCTTTTCCTTTATACGTGCCTTCAGTAGGAATTTTTCGTATGGTCTTTTTGACACGAAGAACTTCTTCCAGCACCGGACCGGAATAATCCCAATCAAGTACCTCACCTCTTTCCATCCGTATTCCCTTATTTTTAACACTCCGGATGGTCGTAGGAATACCCACCAGTGAATGATATACTTGTGCACATGGCTCAAGGTCCTCAGCAGTTGAATCTTCACATATTTTAAAACATGTCATGGTTTTATCTCCTGATAAGTTAATTGAACGTTTCAGATTATAACTCTTTTGAATTGGATCGAATTGGATCGAACGGTCATCATTGCAGAGATCTGGAAAGCTCGGTCATATATTTGCGGACCTGGGCAGCAGCTATCGCCCCATCACCAGCAGCCGTAACTACCTGTTTTAGGGAGGAAGTGCGGCAGTCCCCTGCAGCAAAGATACCTTTCCGGGAGGTCTCCATCACCTCATTTGTCACAATAAATCCAGTCCTGTCCTTTTCAACATCCACAAAGCCTGTGTTAGGAGTAATACCTGTATAGATGAAAACACCATCGATCGAACGTTCCTATACAGCACCAGTTGCCACATTCCTGATCGTGGCAGCTGCGACGACCGTGCTGCCACTTATCCTTTCAAGCACAGAGTTATACACGAATTCGATGTTCGATCTGGAAAATGCCCTGTCCTGCAGCACCTTTGATGCCCGCAACGTATCCCTGCGGTGAACGACATAGACCTTGCTGGCAATGTCTGAAAGGTAGATGGCATCCGTTAGAGCAGACTCGCCACCCCCCACAACGATCACATTGAGACCTGAGAAGAGCGGCCCATCGCATGTTGCGCAATAGGAGACTCCTCTCCCCAGGAACTCATCCTCACCAGGTGCACCGAGATGACGTGGAGCAGCACCGGTTGCCAATATGATGGAACGAGTGGAAATATCTCCTTCTGACGTGTTCACAACAAAACCATCATCTTTCCCTATGACATTCTTAACCTCGGAATTCTGTATATCCACTCCTGTTTCCTGAGCATGGGAAATGAACCTGTCCATCAGGTCCATTCCTGATATAGAAGATATCCCCGGATAATTCTCCACTATATTGGCCGATGATATCTGACCGCTGACCCCATCCTTTTCAATGACCAGGGTATCAAGCCCATAACGTACCGCATATATGCCGGCAGTGATCCCTGCAGGTCCTGCGCCAATGATCACTAGATCATGCACCATCAGCAGCATGTCTCCCTGGCAATCGTTGCGATCGCATCGTTTTGACCCGGGACCCCGACAAAGGCCACCTCGCCGCCAGTGATCGTTGTCGACACCCCCATGATCGAATACGTCCCGACAAGTCTTTTCCCTTCGTCCGACTCCACATCCACGTAGTCAAGATCATAGCTGGAACTAAGATCCTTCCAGAGCTTCTTTACTTTCGGACAATTGTGGCACCATGTAGCATAAACAAGTGTAACTTCTGACATCAATGTCACTCCTTAAATTGTAGTTGTTCTAGTGCGTCTATATTTAAATAACACATCGACATAATATCAAAAATAATTAATTGCAACCATTATCCCCTTCGTTGTTGTTGTTGTTGTTGTTGTTGTTGTTGTTGTTGTTGTTGTAATTATTGCACCTGTAGCCACACCGGATCAAGAACACACATGTATCGATTACCCATGTATTCAAATACGACCGTAGGGTCTTGAATGCATAACCAGCCCTGTGTTTTTGGGGTAAAGCTCCATGTCTGTTTCGCAGTCTGGCCTGGAGCAATGCTCCCAAATACCAGATCTACTTTCTTAATTTTTACACCGTCCGGGAACTTAGCATTGACAGCAAAGTTCTCGTAGGGCTGCTGGGAGAAATTCTTGACCCAGACATTCACAGTTGACTTTTTGCCTGATGTATGTTCAGAAGAAGGTACGATTTTTACAAACTGGCTGGCGGTCTGTTTTTGCATAGGGGTAGCATTGGAAAGATCGATGCCTTTCTTTTTCGTTTTTCCACCTTTCTTACCTTGCTTATCCTTCTTACCTTGCTTATCCTTCTTACCTTGCTTATC
>JAYEHR010000057.1:27630-45646 GCA_034659615.1 Methanobacteriota archaeon
ACTGGCTGGCGGTCTGTTTTTGCATAGGGGTAGCATTGGAAAGATCGATGCCTTTCTTTTTCGTTTTTCCACCTTTCTTACCTTGCTTATCCTTCTTACCTTGCTTATCCTTCTTACCTTGCTTATCTTTCTTATTGAAATATATCCCCAGGCTAAACAGTGCAACTGCAGCACCAACCATCAGTAATGCATTGTCTGTGAATATGTCCAGAGGAGTCGTGGCAACCTCGACCTCTACCAGTTCCGCACCTGACAGTTCTAGGGGGGCATTGAATGCTACCTTCGTGATGATCCAACCTGCATCTGTTGATTGTATCCGAAAATATACCTGCTTCTGCATTACTTCTCCGTTATCTCTCTTTGATAAAGGAACCGTACACTCCGCCGTTGCAACTGCCACCTTTTCATCAACCTGCAGATCCGTTATTACGATGTCCTGCATGGAACCCTGCTCGAGATCATTATTAATGAAAACGAATTTTATGCTCATCGGCACAAGGAAATCCTTACCCTGATACACGGCAAAAGCATCATCATACCTACCTTCATTCACATCTGTCAGGAAATTGAAGACCGTTTCATTTACAACAACCTCCGGATCAGTTCCAAGACATCCACTTCCATAGATAGAGATCAGAACAACAGCAAAAACCAATAAGAAAAGGAACCTTCTCATGCAGATCACCATTAAAGGACATATACATGAGATACTACTTCAATCTTTCTTCCTTATCACACAGATTACCATTAAGCCAATGATCAATTCAATTATTACAAGAACCAGCAGGAAATATATCGTCTCATAAAAAATGTTCACCTCTTCGCTTTTTCGTGTGGGTATGCTATTTCTCCGCCAATAGCTTTTGTTACATTAGATCCATACCTGCCAATTCCGTAAACAATAATAAAATGGAACAGATCCTCCTGGCAAATCCTCTTATTTCACTGGCAGTGGAGCGGAGGAAATCCTTCTTGGGGTGGAACACTTCAACTTAAGCGCGTAGCGTACCAATAGATAACTAAAGAGATATCGTTTCATGGGATATGTGAAAGCAGATGGGTGGCAAACTGATAAAACTACGAAGATACCCACACAAATCAGTGATGAGCCAAATAATATATCAAAACGATTGATGTGCATGAGCACATACTACCTGCTCAAAAATAAGAAGACAGTGAATTAAAATGGATACAATTGAACTGCAGGCCTAGTACCATATGTCAAAGGGGTCATAAATTCCGCCTGACTAACCGACCCTACCTCAGGTGTTAGAACCAAACTGACGGATGTCCGGGGCAATAGATCAAGTGTCGTATCTTTCGGATCGATCACAATATTAGAATCAACAGTATCATATCCAGTAGCATATCCCGACAGAGTTGATACATATATCGTTATGAGGTCACCAGTATTTAGAACTGGATCAGACTGGGAAAATGAGTCATCCCCATCCCTGACCACCCCGACAGTGTAGAAATATACACTGTTGTTCCCAGGACGTGATTGTGTTCCATTCAAAAGGTAAATAAGGTTCATTGAAGCTGATGCAGTACCTGAAAAATTCGCCATTTTATAGTAATAGGTCTTGTCATTGTTGGCATAGATCAGATCATTGGTATTCGTACCATCAGTGATAGTAATGATCAACTGGTTCAGATCAATATCAGAACTACCCACATTAAGCGCCACTTTCAGTTTGAGAAGATCGATCGTGTCTGAGATATTCAATGGATCAGAACTACTACTCGCACGGACACCTTCTATGCTCTTGATGACCATGTTGGACGATACATCCTGAGTCGCCTGCCGACCAGTGGTCTGTGCCTTCTGCTGAAGGATACCAGAGGTCTGGATCAATACAGAAGCTGCTACTGCAGCAACAAGCACCATTGCAATGAAAATGATAAGTGTACCGATACCTACCTGAGCATTCGTATCTTTTTTCAAAAATAGAACTCTGTTCGCTTTCAGGCCAGATTCCTCCTGTTAAAAAAAAGATGCACAGGATGGTACCTGTGCATATAATGATCCATTATGGATACAACGATAGTGTCTCTTTCACACCATAGGTCGACGGACTCACAAAGTTTACAGTTGTGGAGGAACCAACCTCAGGTGTAAGATGAATGGTCACATCAGTTCGTGGCTCAAGGACAAGTCCAGATGTCGTCAGATTCTTATCTTCCGCTGTGGCCAAGTCATAACCAGTTGCCGAACCGTTCATGGTACTAATGTACATGATGACAAGATCCCCTGTATTCATTACAGGTTCGCTCTGTGAGAATGATTGATCTTCGTCTCGGATCTTATCCAGTACAAAGTACTGGGAACCGTTAGATGTTCCAGTCAACAACGTATCCAGGTTACCGGATGCACTTGTAGAGCTAAAGCCAGCCATTGCACCGATCGTCTTGTCGTTATTGGCATAGATCAGATCATTGGTTGCTGAACCATCCGTAATAGAAACCACTATCTGATTCAGATCTACGTCCCCGCTGCCAGCATTCAGTTCCAACTGCACTTTAAGGAGATCAATGGTAGATGAAAGATCGTTACTATTATTATTTGACCTGAGTCCACTAACACCCGTAACCATGATGTTAGATGATACCTCTTCGGTGGTCTGTTTACCTGTCGTCTGTGCCTTCTGCTGAAGAACACCAGAGGTCTGTATCAGTACGGCAGCCGCTACAGCAGCGACCAACACCATCGCAATGAAGATGATGAGCGTACCGATACCTACCTGAGCACTGGTATCCTTTCTCATGAATAGGTTCTTGTTTGCTTTCATGTGTAAATCCTCCTGTCATCCAAATTTTGGACAATATGCAGGACATATCTTGAATATACAAATATTATTTGGTTTGAAATATTAAACATCAAACAAATAACCTTATATATTTATAGGTCCTTCATCATTATGATAGTAATATGATGATAGTATATATAGTACACGGTTGGAAATATTAAACAACAAACATATGTTTCCCGAATATGAGAATATCCAAGGATTTTCCTGATAAAGAGGTATGGAAATGGTCATAGGGCTTATATTGAATATCGCCATCTGTTTTGCAATAACAGTATCATCTTTCACGTTAGCCTGGGTACTTTACCGTAGTAAGGAGGAGCACAGTGAAAATAGTTGTACTGCACTACGGATGCTCGTAATATTTTGGGTATTCGTCGGACTAACATACCTCCCCACAATGATACGAATGATAGCTGCTTATTTCAATTGCCCCGAGATGGATCTGATAATGTACAATATCGCATCCATACCTTTTGCATTTGTTTCAGTACCACTTGTATACTTCATTATCTACGTGATCATTGGGAACAGGACGATTAGCAGAATACTATCGGGTATCTTTGCACTGTTTGGACTTGCATACCTTGTAATACTCAATACATTTGGAGTGCGAGGACCAATGGTCACTGAATGGGCATCCCTGTATACAATTAATAGCGATGTTGCAATACACATCTACTTGATAGGACAGTTTGTTATCCCGACAGCCATGCTATTAGGCCTCCTTTGTCTCCTATTATTCAGGAGGCTTCCGAAAAACCTTCGCTATCGTACTATTTTACCACTGGTAGCGATCTCGTTTGTTTTTGATTTTATGCTTACGGACGTCGTAACAGTTATAGATGTTATGCAACTCTCTGCACGTCTCTTCGTGCTGATGGGGACGATCCTGGCATACCTGGCCTATTTCCCACCACTGACACTTCAAGACAAACTCAGGTTCAACAAGCGTCAATATGACCTCGCCGAAGAAGATGATATTGGAGATGAACGGGTGCCGGAGGTTTGATGCTTATGAGTAAGATCATCGATGTCGACCTCGAAAAGGAGATCGCTGAGTTTTATCAGTCCCTTGGCATAAACCAGGGTCCTGGAGACATTCAATATCGCCTGATACTGAAGGTTCTCGAAATAAATGAAGGGGACGTGGTAGAGTTCTCAGAGATCCGACAGTATACCGACCAGTTTGCAGATAGGGGAAGTATTGGTAGTAAGATGAAGACAGTGTTCCAGTTAGAGGGACTTGTGGACAAGGTGAAGCGCGGAGGGTATATAATCACTAACAAGGGATTAATAGCAGCCAGTTTCCTGAAAGAAGCAGATTCGTTCTATAAGAGTACAAAGAAAACATACGAGATCCTCGAGCGCATGCCATGACCCAAAATAATATATATGATTGATATTATGTACACTATTGTACAATAATGAACAATGGTGATCATGTGCATTCGGTTGTCAACAATATCCTCACATCGACACGCGATCGTGTCCAGCAACTTGGTAGCGAGAACATCCCGCTGCTGATAAGAACAACAAGAAAAAGAGATCTGATAGCTTCCATAACCTCTGCCAGAGCGAAAGAGCATGTGCCCATCATTGCTGAAGTGAAACCAGCATCTCCCGGCAAGGCCATACGTGACCTATCCCCGGAGATGGCTGCATCCATCGCAGAAGATATGGAGCGTGCGGGGGCTGCTGCTATATCAGTACTAACAGAACCCCATTTCTTTCACGGTTCTATCGAGAATCTGAAGCAAGTGAGGAAGAACACATCCATCCCCGTCCTGCGTAAGGATTTTATTATTGATGAACTCCAGATGGACGAGGCTGAAAGTGACATGATACTCCTAATAGCCGGGGTGCTGGGGAAAAGACTGGACCATTTCGTATCATTGACCCGATCAAAAGGCTTTCAGCCACTGGTAGAGGTACACAACATGGACGAACTTACCAATGCCCTGGCAACCTCGGCAATGATCATTGGCATCAATAACCGGAATCTCAGTACACTTGAGATCGATCTACAGACAACTGAAGAACTGATTCCCTTCATCAGGGAACATGACCGCATAAATGGTTGCAAACATCTGGTCATAAGCGAGAGCGGGGTCGATACTACTGACGATGTGCGACGGCTGATGGATGCAGGAGCCGATGCATTGCTTATCGGGACCACGATCATGAAAGAAGACGACATATACACCAGGACTAAAGAACTGGTTGAGGCGCTGTTACAAGAAGATCCTCGCTAATGTCCGGATTGACTTGAGTACATGATCTTACAAACAATATACTATAAAAAACTGCAACGGAGTATAATATGACAACATCGATCTATTATGGGAAATACGGTGGACAGTTCGTACCAGAAGTATTGATGCCTGCTATTGAAGAACTGGAAGAAGGATATAACAAATATCGGAATGACCCCGAATTCCAGAAAGAACTTGAATATTACCTAAAGGACTTTGCCGGGCGGCAGACACCACTGTACTTTGCCAAGAACCTCAGCGAAAAATACGGTATCCGTATCTACCTGAAACGAGAGGATCTGGTCCATGGGGGTGCACACAAACTGAATAATACGATCGGACAGGCGCTTCTTGCAAAGTTCATGGGTAAAACACGACTGGTCGCTGAGACTGGGGCCGGACAACATGGTACTGCAACAGCGATGGCAGGTGCGAACATGGGATTCGACACGACCGTCTACATGGGAGCCAAGGACATTGGCCGCCAGCATATGAACGTCTACCGAATGGAACTGATGGGTGCGGAGGTGCGACCTGTGGAATCCGGATCACGGACCCTGAAGGATGCCATCAACGAGGCCCTTCGTGACTGGGTCACCAATGTCGAGGATACCCATTATCTGATAGGGTCCGTGGTTGGGCCGCATCCGTATCCGATGATCGTGAGGGATTTCCAGTGTGTTATTGGAAATGAAGTGCGGGAGCAGATCATAGAGAAGGAAGGCAGGTTCCCGGATTCGATCGTTGCCTGCACGGGAGGAGGCAGCAATGCGATGGGAATATTCTACCCCTTCCTGGACGATGATGTCAGGCTATTTGCTGTGGAAGCGGGCGGTAGTGGAATGAAAACTACAGATACTGCGGCGTTGCACTCTGCTTCGTTATGTACTGGAGAAGATGGGGTCCTACATGGTGCCAGAACCCGCATACTGCAAAACCCATACGGGCAGATACTGGAATCCAGTTCAATATCCGCAGGACTTGACTATTCCGGTGTTGGGCCGGAACTGGCCCACCTTTCCGACACCGGACGTCTTGAACCACGCAGCGTGAACGATGATGAGGCACTGGAAGCATTTCATGAACTGTGTCGCCTGGAAGGCATCATACCGGCACTGGAATCCTCCCATGCCCTTGCCTATGTCATGAAAAAGGCAAAATCCGGGGAGCTGGGAGACCTTGTCGTGATCAATCTGTCAGGACGGGGCGACAAGGACCTTGATAGTGTTATTAAGATCGCAGGAGGGAGCCAATGAAGATATCTGAAAAGTTTGAGGAACTGAGGAATAAGGACGAAGCTGCATTGATCGCATATGTGTGTGCCGGTGACCCCGACCCTGGGACAACAGAGGAAATTGTAAACACCCTTGTCCGGTCTGGAGCTGATATCGTCGAACTTGGCCTGCCGTTCTCTGACCCCACAGCAGACGGACCCACGATACAGGCCGCAGCCGAGCGGGCACTCTCAGCAGGCATGAACACGGACAGGTACTTTGAACTTGTCGCATCCATAGAGGTACCCATCCCACTGGTCTGTATGACATATTACAATCTTATTTTTAAACGGGGTATTGACAGGTTCGTGACGGACTGTACCAGATCCGGTATCACTGGCATCATCGTGCCTGACCTTCCTGCAGAGGAAAGTGAAATGCTTGCAAAGTCCTGTCGCGAGCATGACGTGGATCTTATATTCATGATCACACCTGTGACCAACGATGAGAGGATCAGCAAGATCCTTGAGAAAAGCTCCGGGTTCGTCTACGTTGTTTCAAGACTTGGAGTCACGGGGAAACGGTCTGATATTTCCGATACCACAGCAGACATACTCTCACGAGTAACGACAGAGCTCCCTAAGGCTGTAGGGTTCGGGATCTCAAATGGAGAACAGGCAGCGAAGGTTGTTGAAGCCGGTGCCGATGGCGTGATCGTCGGGTCAGCTCTCGTGGATATCATTGCATCGGGGAATGATGTGACCGACAGGATAGCAAGCCTCACAGCAGACCTGAAGAACGGATGCAGCTCTTCCCCACAATAAGGGAAAGGAAGGCAGGGGAGGATAGTATAGAATAATGGATCGGAAATAGAAGGTTTAATCGAACAACTGATCCACGAACCACTGGGGATCGAACTTCTGAAGGTCGTCATAACCCTGCCCCATTCCGAGGAATATGATCGGTTTGCCGGTGATGTAAGCGATCGAGATCGCTGCACCGCCTTTTGAGTCGGCATCCGTTTTGGTCAGTATCGAGCCATCTATCGGAACGGCGTTGTTGAACTGTTCCGCACGTTCGACAGCATCGTTCCCTGCCACTGCTTCATCAACAAAGATAATAAGATCGGGAGCATTTACACGACAGACCTTTTCAAGTTGTGCCATCAGGTTGACATTCGTGTGCATACGTCCGGCAGTATCAGACAGGATCACATCCATATTATGCCCTTTTGCATACTGTACGGCATCGTAGACCACTGCCGCAGGGTCACTGCCTTCCTGGTGTTTGATCAATTTTACGCCTACATTGTCCGCATGTATAGCGATCTGGTCGATGGCGCCTGCCCTGAAGGTATCGCCTGCGGCGATCACTACAGAATGGTCCATGTCACTTAGACGTTTTGCCAGCTTTGAGATGGTCGTAGTCTTACCCGTACCGTTTATACCGATAAATACAATGTGTACGGGTTTTTCAGCATTCCTGATGAAATCATCGAAGTCAAAGACATTTGCAGACATTACATTATAGATCGATTTTCGAAGAGCATCTTCAACGATCTTGCCCGTGTTCTTTCCGACCTTCTTGCGACTGCCTACAAGTTCATTCTTGACAGACTCCACGATCTCCTCGGAAACAGACAATGCTATATCGCTCTCCAGCAATGCCATTTCCAGTTCCCACAGAGTGTCCTCCAGGTCATTTTCATCAAGGATGAACTCCCGTTCGAACACAAGTGCTTTGGCCTTTTGGACAAAACCTGCCTGTGAGGGGGCAGAAGAGGGTTTTAGCAACTGCTCAGTTGCTTTCAGTTCCTGACTGGCAGCTTTCGGTTCTTCAACTACCACAGCCTTATTATCGATCTTGGCCCCAACTGCCGTTTTAAATCCTGTGAGTTTATCTTTAAGTTTATTGAACACTTGACCCAGCTCTCAGAAGATCAATATTGGATTAGAAGCAGAAAAAAGATTATTGTGGATTATTCTCTCTGATCGTTGATTCGATACTTTGGATACGCTGGGATATCTGGGCAAGGGATGTATTCATGCGCTCAAGTGCTTTCTGGAACTCAGCCTTGCGTTTGTTCAAGATCTCTTTTGCATCCTCTACAGATTTTTCAATACTGACACCTGCACCGACATCAACTACGACCTTGTCGAGCTTATCGAGCTTGCCGTGTATGAAAGAACCTGAACCTATCGGAAACATCGCATCGAGACTTTCGTCTGCCGAACTCAACTCATCCAGGGTTCCAATGGCACGTATGCAGTCCTCAATGGACATCTGTACCATATTGAGCTGCTGCTGAACCGTCTGCGCACGCTTCTGATGCTCACGATGTTGCATCGCGAGGTTCTGGACATCCTGTTGACTTAGTTCGGACATGGGTATCATGCCTCTACAATGCTGTCTATTGTGATCAGACGGCGTTTTATGCCATGTTTACTACCAAAGAGAGAATATACCTTCTCACGTGCGTTCTTTTCGTTCTGACTCTCTACCGTCTTGGTGAAATTTTCCCAGTCATGCCCTGCTTTGAATGTGCCTTTAACAACATAATCGCTCATGTGCAATCACCCATTTATCTTAAAGAATAATTCATTCACTAAATAAAAGTGCATCTTCGACCCTTCCAAGTTCGTGCCCGGTGGTCTCTGACCCGGATACATATCCCTTAGAATTTGCAAGTATCCCTGAACCTACGGCCTGTGATCCATAGTTCACGGTTCCAACATCGACAGGTAGTTCGAACACCTCTTTTAGATGTTCCATCTCGTTCTCGGTTGTCCTGGGATGGACCAGCAGTCCTCGATTAGTAGCCACACCTGCCATACCTACGGTCTTGAGACCTGCAATGGTACCTCTATGTACATCTACCCCAAGCGTTCTTGAGACGACCTCGATTGCCACGTCTGACATATCAGGATGTACAAGCGCAGCTGAATCATTGGCCAGAAGGACATTCCCCACAGCTGTAAGCTTGCCTGGGAGTACACCCACGGGCTGATCGACATCCTTGAGATCAGTTATACCAGCAGCCTTTGATATCAGGAAACCATTTGAGTTTCCGCGGACAAGAGATCCGATCACTGCACTACCATCTACCAGGGTAGGGATTACCTGAACCTCAAGCAACTCTCCAAGTGAAGTGACCACTTTCTGATCTGTGCCGGTGGGTACCAGTGCCACATCTTCTGTACATGTGGCGAACACACCAATCACAGGAGTGCCGTATATGTTCAATGTTCGGATCATTATTGTCCACACTTATTGCAATATTAATAGATATGAAGGACAGAGATCATGCAATCTCTGCCTGAACCTCACCATCTTCGAATTTCGCCGCACGGACCCTTATAGAGGAAGGTGGTTTTTCAGCACCCCTGCTCCATATGAGTTCATTGATCGTGCTGTCGATCTTGATCTGTGCAGGATCCACTTTCATGTGCCGTATCAGATACTTCCTTATGAGGGTCATCGAACGGTTGGCACGTTTCCATTTAGGTGCCAGTTTTGCTGCACGGAGAGGGATCGTATATATCTGTTCCTTTATCACATCTGTCATTATGATCACCTTACTTCACATCTAAACTATTTCGTCTCCAATGTCTCCTCTTGGGGTGACTAACGACCTTTCTGTTGGTCTTAATGATCACCCATGACGGAACACGCTGGTTCTGACCATGGGCTTTTGCCAGTCTCATCTTCTGTCCTTTTGTATTGTGACTCAATTATCTCACCTGTATTTGAACTCAATTAAGGTTTGACCCTATAAAGCAATTATCCTATAAATCATTAATCGGGTTGAATCAGATCGATGTACCCGATCTTCGTTTTCTTTTTATGACATGTGATTGAATATGGTCCGGAAATATGTCCAGAACCTTTTCAGTCCCGTATTTATCCCGTATTATTTGCCGCAATTCTGTCTCGTAGTCTGCTTTTGTGATCTTATCACTCTGTCCCTCTTCGATCTGAAGGTACGTGTCGACCAGTTTGTTGACCGCAGACCTACCAAACCCACGAAGGGGGCAAATATAATCGATCCCTGATCGATCTTCGATACTTCGTACCTGCGAAATATCCAGCTTTGGAACACGATCATCTCGCCTTATACCATCAACAACAACATGAACATCCGGTTCTGTGGCAAGTGTTTCAATTGCATTCTTATGTATATAATTTATGGCATTGGAAGGATATCCATCCTCAATGACCATCTCCAGTGCACTGTTGAGTATATCCCTATCAAGGGAGAGCACACGATAGTTAAAACCCAGCTCGTATGCAACCTCTCTGGCAATATCCCCTACTGGAAGCACCGAGAAACTGCAAGTAACAAGCTCGATATCGAAGAACGGTTCGAGCAGGATCGCCGAAAGGGAGCTATCTTTTCCTCCGCTGAACAGGACATGGGCTTTCATGGATCAGACACGTGTGATCCTGGTCTGGCGCTTCTTTGGTTGCATCTGCATAAGAAGGGCTTTGAGTTTCTCATCATCTATCTTGGACTGCAGACGACCACTTTGTGCAAGCGATACCAACTGTGATTCCAGCTGCCCGGCCATCTCCTTACGCGACATTCTCAGGCGCGTCAGACGCTCACGGGCCTCAGGCGTCATGATCTGACGCAGTATAGCCTGGACCTGAGCATCTCGCTCGGCGCGGGCCTGTTCCTGCTGGTAGACGGCCTGCATGTCACCCTGCGACTGTGGTGCCTGCTGTTGCTGGAGTTCAGCCATCCGCTTTCTTCTGATCGCTTCAAGATCGTCTTCCATTGTATCTTACTTCCTTATATTCCCCGAGTATCCGCAACAATGAATAAACTCCATGATGGCAACCATCGTGAGGACCATCCTCGAAGCTTACCCATCGAACGAGATAACTCAGTACTTTGCAAGTTCGGGAATCGTTGAAACAAGTTCACCCTTTACGGCATGAGCAGTATTATCCAGGAATGACCTACCCGCTGGAGATATGACCCTACCGTCATTCATCTTGCGCACAAAACCCGCTGCCTCAAGCTGTTTTGAGACTTCCCTGGCAACTGCACCACTGCCCTTGGCCTTTTTGGATGGTGCTGAACCACAATTCTTTTTGCCACCATAGACAGAACATAATCGCTCAATGCCTATTGGTCCACCCATGTAGATCTTCCTGAGTACGGCTGCACAACGAGTATACCACCAATCGCTCTCAATTGGGGGCAGTTCCTTGTGGACACCGGTCTTCACATAGCCAGCCCACTCTGGTGGCTGGATATTTTCATTTTCTTTCAACTTATCTGCAACCATCTTAATGATATTGTTCGCAGGGACATCATATGCTGTAGTCATCTTATCCTCCTATTGGTGTGAAATGTATATTTTTCAATTATGATCGTCTATTAGTGTGATCTACATATTCTGGTATATGCAGTGAAATAAAGACTATAAACCTATCGGTTCATATATATGCTTTTTGCCTGTGTGAACGCCGATCCTGCATTCACATCCGGAATGTCTGCGCCCTCCCGGGTCCAACCGAGACGTACTCCACCGGTACACCCATCAATTCCTCAAGACGGAGCACATATTTGCGGGCGGCCTCTGGCAGATCATTGAATTCCTTAACATCAGTGAG
The DNA here is from genome assembly GCA_034659615.1 of Methanobacteriota archaeon. Taxonomy (GTDB): domain Archaea; phylum Halobacteriota; class Methanosarcinia; order Methanosarcinales; family Methanosarcinaceae; genus JAIOTO01. The sequence goes on from JAYEHR010000057.1 coordinate 39,532, forward strand.
GTCATCGTCCCATCCCGGAAGGTCCTCGTATACAGGCGCACACCCGGCAACTTCGGATGTGATCTCCGGGGGATAATCCAGGGTCCTGCCATCAAGCAGATATCCGGTACATATCCTGACCGACCTCAGACCCGACAGAACATCCACCTTTGTAAGTGCAACACCTGTATAACCATTCAGGAATATTGCCTTTTTCACAAGCGGCAGATCGAACCAGCCACACCTGCGTGGCCGCCCTGTGGTCGTACCATACTCATGACCAACATCATGCAAATGTTGGCCAGCCTCATCGGCCAATTCCGTTGGAAGGGGACCCTCCCCCACCCGGGTAATATAGGCCTTGACAATACCAAGGACCTCATTCACCCTGGTTGGTCCAACACCAATGTTCGAACATGCCGAACCCGCGATCGTACTGGACGATGTGACAAACTTCTGCGTACCATGGATCACATCCAGATGTGTACCCTGTGCACCCTCTGCAAGGACATTCTTGCCTTCATCCAGGGCCGTATTGACCTCATAGGACACATCGGTGATGTATGGAGCCAGCCTCCTGCCAAGTTTTACATACTGCCGGATAGCTGCCTCATCCATCACGCAGGCCGGATCGCCACCCATATCTGTGATCGCACTTTCCTTTTGCGGTGCAAGTTCAGAAAGCCTATCAAGTAAACGCCTCTCACTGGAGATATCTGCCATCTGGATCTCATCCCGCGCGATCTTATCGATGTAGGCAAAACCAATGCCCCGTTTGGTGGTCCCTATCTTCTCCTTACGCGAGGATTCCCGCAGACCATCGAGTTCTATATGATAAGGCATTATGATGCTGGTCTTAGCATCAATTCCCAACTTTTCAGGAGTTACAGTGATATCACTCTTCTTGAGCATGTCGATCTCATTGGCAAGTACCTCGGGGTTAAGGACCGTACCTGGCCCGATCAGCACCCTTGAATCAAGCAGAAAACCCGATGGGATCAGATGAAGCTTGTACACATCGTCCCCTACTGTTACTGTATGGCCTGCATTGTCCCCTCCCTGGAAACGGACAACGAGATCATAATGCTTCGCCATCAGATCAACGATCTTCCCTTTTCCTTCATCGCCGAATTGTGCGCCTGTTAGAATCGTAAACATAGGGATGGAAATAGTATCGTATGCATAATAATGTTTTGATTGGGAACATGCCCTTTATACCTGACAGACCTATTAATATCTTAGAATCTAATCATCCTCTTCACGATCGCAACCCTTATCAACCAATCAAATACAATTCAAAATAAATAACGGTGAACAATATGAGCAATAACACTACCTATATCCACAGTTCTGCCACGATCTATGGAGTCTCTTCAATTGGTACTGATGCAACAATAATGGAAAATGTGATCCTTGGATACCCGGAACACGGCATCCTGACAGGTATTATTGAACAGGGTACGAGTATTGAGAAAAGTGATTTTGTGGGGTGTACCATTGGCAGGGATGCCATGATCCGGGCAGGGACCACAATATTCAGCAACGTTACAGCAGGCGATGATCTCAAGACCGGACATCATGCCATGATCCGTGAGAGGACCACCATTGGAAACAATGTCCTGATCGGTTCCAATGTGATCATCGACGGGAATGTTACGATCGGCAACAACGTGAGCATCCAGGGGAATGTGTACATCCCAACACATGTCACCATCGAGGATGATGTCTTCATCGGACCCTGCGCAGTACTGGCCAACGACAAATATCCCATACGGGGAGAATACCGTCCAGAAGGACCGATCCTTCGCAAAGGCGCATCTGTGGGCGCAAATGCCACGATCCTGCCAGGCGTGGAGATCGGTGAGGGATCCATGGTCGCAGCAGGGGCCCTTGTCACACATGACGTCCCTCCCTGGAAACTGGCCATCGGATGTCCTGCCCGGATCGAGGAACTTCCCCGTAAGTTGAAAATATTAAATACTATCTGATCGTACTAAAACGAGAGATATATCATGATCCCAATCGCAAAGCCAGATATCGGTAATAAGGAGATCGAAGCAGTGACTGCGGTACTGCAGTCCGGAATGATCGCGGAAGGCAAACGTGTTGCTGAGTTCGAGGAGCGATTTGCTGAATTTGTGGGTACGGACCACGCGGTTGCGGTGAACTCGGGTACTGCCGCCCTCCATGCCGCATTGCTGGCACACGGGATCGGAAAAGGAGACGAGGTCATAACAACACCGTTCAGCTTCATCGCCACGACAAATTCGATACTGTTCACCGGCGGACGACCTGTTCTTGCGGATATCGAGCCGGACACATTCAACATTGATCCAGATGCGATCAAGGATGCGATCACCCCGCAGACAAAGGCCCTGATGCCTGTGCACCTCTACGGCCAGCCTGCAAAGATGAGAGCGATCATGGAGATCGCAGAGGACCATGACCTTGCAGTGATCGAGGATGCATGCCAGGCCCACGGTGCCATGTACCAGGGTAAGAAGGTTGGTTCCTTTGGAACAGGGGCGTTCAGTTTCTACCCCACCAAGAACATGACCACCAGTGAAGGGGGTATGATCACGACCAGCGATGAAGAGGTTGCCCAGCGTGCCCGGATGGTGCGATCCCATGGTTCGAGGCAACGGTATCTCCACGAGATGATCGGGTACAATATGCGCATGACCGATATCGCCGCTGCCATCGGACTGGTGCAGTTGCAGAAACTTGAGGATTATACCGCTAAGCGCCAGAACAACGCAGCGATGCTGTCCGAAGGATTGGGGAACGTGCCGGGAATCACAGTACCCACCGTGCGTGACGGGTGCAGCCATGTATTCCACCAGTATACGATACGGGTCGAGGAGCATCGTGATGAGCTCGCAGCTATGCTGCAAGAGCAGGGGATCGGTACAGGCATCTATTACCCAATACCCATACACAAACAGCCACTGTACCAGGAATTGGGTTATGACGATGAGATGCCGGTAGCTGAGGAAGCCTCTGAGCAGGTGTTGTCGTTGCCGGTCCATCCCGGGATCTCCCAGGAGGACGTACAGACCATTATTGATGCCATACGAACAGGAGTTGATACAATATGATCAGAGTAGGAGTTATCGGTGTTGGTGCAATGGGACAGCATCATGTCCGCATATATCACGAAATGGAGAATGTAGAGCTTGTGGGCATATCCGACGTGGATGAAGAACGGGTCAACGAACTTGCTGCCACATACGATACCACTCCATTTACTGATCATAAGGAGCTGCTGGCTATGGATCTGGACGCTGTGAGCATTGTCGTGCCCACGACCCTTCACAAGAAGATCGTACTGGATGCCCTGGCCGCGGATACGCATGTCCTTGTGGAAAAACCCATTGCAGACACCATTGAGAATGCCAGCATCATGATCGGTGCTGCCCATGATGCCAACAAGGTACTGATGGTTGGTCATATCGAACGGTTCAATCCGGCAGTTGACAAGATGAAAGAGATCATTGATATGGGGCTGCTTGGCAAGATCGTGTCCATAAACACCAACCGGGTGGGGCCGTACAACCCCAGGATCAGGGATGTGGGGATCATACTCGATCTCGGTGTTCATGATATCGATGCGATCGCATACATGTATGGATCACGAGTCTGTGAAGTGTACGCCATTGCGGGACGTGATATCCATTCACAGGAGGACCATGCATCCATCATGCTGCGCTTTGACGAGAACAGGGCAGGTGTCGTTGGTGCGAACTGGTTAACACCACACAAGGTCCGGAAGATGTCTGTGATCGGGGTAGATGGTGTTGCATACCTTGATTATATGGAGCAGACGGTTACCATCCATGATGCGAACTGGATCCGACAGGCCAAAGTGGAAAAGGGCGAGCCCCTGAAGAACGAACTTGGGCACTTCATAGATTGTGTGCAATTCAACAGATTGCCACTGGTCAGTGGAGAGGATGGAAAACATGCCCTGAAAGCTGCACTGGCAGCGATAGAGTCCTACGGGAGCGGAGAGGTTGTGAAGATCTGTTGAGATACTTCATATCATAAATTATTGAATTTCCTTGATAATATATGGAATATCACCAAAGCCCAGAAAACGAACTGCGCTAATACGACACCAATCCCATTTGCCAGCAGATCCGCTGTGCTTGATACCCTGCCCGGCACAAAGGACTGATGGTATTCATCTGTCACTCCATACAGGATGCCGATAGCTATGGCAAATAACGGTGCATACTTCCTGAGAAAAATGCTTTCCGAACTGTGAAATGTCAGATACAATATGATACCGAAACCAAAATACAATCCCATGTGGAGTAGCTTATCGAAATTATCATAGCAATAGTTGGCAAGATCGATCATGAACAGCATATTATTATTTTTGAAGAAATCTGCAAGTTCATACAACCAGGCACCAATGAGAGAATCGACTGCTATGATGCTCAGATCAGTACGTGATGAAAGATAAAATATCATCGCAGCATACATCACAGAAAGAGATATGAAAAATCGGAATCTGGTTATTTCGATCATTTGTACATTATCATAAAATGGGCTTTGAGTAGAAATAATTACCTGTTCTTTGAAAACGCACATCTTTCGCTTTCGTCTGCGGTGTTAGGGCCAATCCAAAGTCAGTTAGATATATGTACATCCAATTATAATAGGGAAGAATCATATTACCACATGGAGCAATATAAATGTATGAATATACGTCATCAGTAATGTTGCAAAATATCATGATCGCAAGCAGTCTTTTAGTTCCATTGGTAGCTACTGCCATATCAATGCCCTACTTTATTAATAAGCTCACCGAAAGTGGGCTTGTGGGCAGGGATTATTACAAAAAAGGCACGGTGATGATCCCGGAGCGTGGTGGTATTGCGATCCTGCTCATAGCGCTCCTTTCATTTTCCCTGAACTCATTGTTCTTCAAGTTCACGACCACCAATTATGTGGTACTGCTCGTGATCACCCTTTTTGGCGTCTTTGGGATACTTGACGATATGATCGACATTGGGCGGGTATCGAAACTCCTGATCATGTATTATTGTTCATACCCATTGATACAATATGCCACCCATACAGCAGTCATGCTACCCAGTATAGGTTCTGTTGAACTGGGGATACTCTATCTCCAATTCATTGTTCCGACCTACGTGCTTGTGGCATCCAATCTTGTGAACATGCATTCCGGTTACAACGGGCTGGCATCCGGACTGTCGGCGATCGTGCTGGTAGCACTCATACTCAAGTCGGTAATGATCGGTGATGTTAGTAATATTGTTGCGATCGTATGTATAACCGGAGCACTGCTCGGATATCTTTATTATGACATGTACCCTTCCAGGATCTTCTGGGGAAATGTGGGATCCCTCACGATCGGTGCAGCGATCGGGACCATTATAGTGATACAGGGATTCATTATCAGTGGATTTGTCATGCTCATCCCCCATACTGTTAATTTCCTTATGTATGCTTACTGGCGGGTCAGGAAATATCCTGTTGCTAAATTCGGACAGGATCGGGGAGATGGAATACTTGAAGTACCAAACCCACTGACGCTGAAGTGGGTACTGCCCTACTACTACAATGTCACTGAACGACAGGCCACCTATGCCATGTACCTGCTTACGATGTTCTTCTGTGGGATAGCACTGATGATACCCGGTCGATGGTGATCGGGGTGTATACTGACCCCCAGCAAAAAACTACTAAATGATCATTGTCTTCTACCAAGTAGCATGATCAATATTGAAAGACACAATATGACCGCTGTGTTCTGATCAAGGCTTTCTGTGGTTTCAGATGCTGTTTCATTGGATCCCTGCTCAGGGATCTCTGCATCTGTCGCAGGGAAAATTACACCGTTTTCAGCCTGCTCATTACCATCACCTGTTGCATATGGCTCGTCCGATGCACTCTGCCCCACTATAGCAAAGGGCGAAAAACCGGACGTCTGTGCTTCAAAGGTTACCTCGCTGTCGGTCCCTCCTACCTGCTGTGTTGAACCTGACTTCCGGTCAATTTAAGCACATATTTTTCTAAACGGTAGCAAGAGAATACTAGCTTAGTCTATCGTTTTTGACACTGCAAATGGGAGATTGCGTGTGTAATTAACCAATAAGTATATGTA
>JAYEHR010000058.1:0-3416 GCA_034659615.1 Methanobacteriota archaeon
AAAATAATACTTACCTTATCCACACTTCAATTTATATGGTTTCCTTCCCAGCCTCCTTGGACACAATCTCCACAAGCTTTGCATTCTCCCAGAGACCATGGACATTACAACTTGCCAGAGCCTCCAGGTTAACTGTTACCGACTTGACTCCCTCGTCACCGCAAACATTGACACCACGTATATGGCATACTTGATATTCCTTTGCGGCAAGCGTGTCTTCTGGCACTTTTACTGTGAATACTGCCTCTGCTTTTTCATCGGAGGATTTCAGTTCCACCTTTCCAACCTTCCTGTCAAGGAACCACAGTTCGATCCATTCGATATAATGTTCCTCCTCCATTATGTGTGCAACCCTGCCGATGGATACATTTACTTCAAACGTTCCACCCACCGCCATGATATTAGGTGCCCCTATAACCGGTACATGCTTCTTTTCAGTTTCTGTGATATTTGACTCATCTTTTAGACGGTTGATCTCCACATCATCTGTCATGTTTTCACCAACTTTTAATATTCATTTGATCGATTAGTTTTCAAATCAAAAATAAATAGTCAGCATTGCAGCTGACATATTTATTTAAAACCTATAACTCTTCACCGAGTGATACATTATCACACCGAAGAATACCAGGATCACTGCCAGCAAGCTGAAATATGCTACCGGATCCCATACGAACTGCATACCTCCTGTCCCTTCCCAACCAACAAGGACTGTTCCCTGGAGAATTACAGGAGTTACGACGCAGATACCTGCCAACACGAAAATGAACACGATGTCTACGATCTGCATCACCATGCTTCTTTCATTCACTACTTCTTCCATGTCTTTGCCTCCTCAGTCATAATACTTAAAGTCAAACATGTGTTCCTTGATGGAATTGTAGACTCCAACACTTCCTATTGTTTCTATCCCGATCAATAATACAAAGAATACTATGTAGATCGGCCAGATCGTACCGAGTTCAGGAACTTCTCCCCATAGGAGTGAGAGGATCTTGTAGGTAATGAATGTCTCTGAGAAGTACAGTAGTACCAATAGTATCAGGATAACTCCTCCATCCTGCTTCAATTTGTTGTGATAAAATGCTTCATCTACCATGATATTTCCTCCTGCTTATTTCTTTACCGGATCAGGCCATCCAAGATCTTCGCCCCAGTCGTGCTTTGCATCTATGCTCCTATATCTCCACGTGAAGTAGAAGTATGCGATGATATAGAACGTCAGTCCGAAGACGAGGTTATAGCTGTAACCCCAGTTCAATGTTGACATGATGACGATCGCAAGGAATATCGTGAAGTATGCCAGTCCGGGTTGCAATGCTCCGACGAATGGACGCACCTTCTGTGTGTGTTCGGGGAACATTTTCCTGAAGCGTATCAGGGAGTATGGGATCATAACATAACATACCAATCCCGATGTGATCGAGAATGTAATGACCTGGTCCAGGTAACCACTGAATGCAAAGGCAATAGCAATTGGCATTGTGAAGATAACTGCCCTGTACGGGGTATTGTATCTTGGGTGTACTGCTGAGAACCAGGGTGTCAGGAAGTGGTCCCTTGAAAGAGCGAACCATGATCTTGATGAGTCACAGACAGTACCGTTTGCACTTGCCAGACATGTAAAGAGCGTACCTATTGCAAGGAATGCAACAAGGAATTTGACTCCGCTTTGGGATGCTGCTTCAAACAGTGGATAGGCAGAAACACCAAGAGTCTCTGTTGGGATGAGCCCTGCACAGACATAGAGTGTCATACCTGCTGCAAGCAACAGTGTGACCATACCAGCCTGCTGTCCAAGTGGGATCGCTCTTGTTGGATGCTTACATTCCTCAGCACACATTGCTGCTCCTTCAATACCCAGATAGAACCAGGGACCGAACTGCAATGCCGCAAAGATACCAATAAAACCATTTGGCATAGCACCGGAAATGAGATATTCAGGGTGCCATGTCCCACCGATCCCACTGATATTCATAAAGAAGAATACTATAATTGCTATCAAAGCGGTAAAGGTAAGAGCAAAATTAAGATTTAATGCCGCTACAACTCCCCGGTAATTCATAAATGTCAAGAATGCAATAACAAGTAGTGTTACCGGGAATGCTTGTATCTCCGGGAATATCGATTGCGCTATCCATGCTACCACAATAGAATCGGCAGCTTCCAGAGCAATGTATTCCATATAAACAGCAAGACCGACAATTGCGGCCGCACCCGGTCCTACAAATAGTCTTGCCCAATCATAAGGTCCGCCTGCAAGTTTTGTGGATGAACCCAGTTCACTAGCAGTTAATGAGACCATAACATACATGGTACCGGCAACCAGCAGCGCAAAGAGTGAACCAAGTATACCACCTTTTGCAACTGTGAAGTTCCAACCCATATATTCTCCAACCAACACGATACCGACACCAAGGGCCCATACATGGTATGGTCGTAGTGTCTTTACCAGGTTGACAGATTCTGTATGTAGATCATCAGCCATTTTTATTTCCTCCCAATTAATTGTTATTTCTTTATTTCTTTGAAACTTTACTGGCATCCAACAACATCCACCCAATAAGTGCAAAACTTACCAGGTAGATCATTCCATTGATTATTGCCCATGTGGCCATTTTGATGTCTCCTATATTTTTTTATAACATTATTAATCCACACCGAAAAACCATGATACATAATTAAATAAAAAAATGCCAGCGATATCCGCTGGCATTATCGAACTTAGAATACCAGTCCGAGATCTTCGAGTTTCTTGCGTGCACCATCGTAGACCTTGACGTACTCGTCGGTCGGAGTGACGGTTGCAACATCGTAGCATTCCTGGAATGTCTTACCACCCGGTGCAGTGGCATAGTTCTTCTCGTAGCTTGCGACCAGTTTATCCAGAATACCGTTGATCTCACCAATGTCCACACCGGCGGTAGCGCGTGCTGCCTCACCCATCATCCTGGCTTCCATACCAGTGGTTTTGTCAGTGATGACACCCTTGGCAGATGCTACACCTGACAGGATCTCACGACCGGATGCAGTGTCAGTGATGGACTGGGCTGCAGCCTCTAGCAGACACATCTCGGTGCATGGACCTGCACATGGATAGTACTGGTTGCCGGACAACAGGTCAGTGAACTCGGTGATAGCCGCGCCCGCCCAGCCTGCACATGCCAGGGTCTCGCGAGTGTTGGTTGATCCCCAGCGGATGTGGACCGGACCATCAAGGTGCCAGCTGGCACTGCTCATGATCATGGAGTTGATGTGGGTTGCCACATTGACAATGGTTGTTTCCTCTAAGCCACCGGCATAGCCACCAAAGATCGGCATCTGTTCGTCCATGATGATGTCGCTGTTGGACTTGTAGTGTGCAATAACAGCGATTGCGTCCAGGTCGATCTTCAGTTCATTGAGTTGGGAGACCT
>JAYEHR010000059.1:0-15919 GCA_034659615.1 Methanobacteriota archaeon
TGATCAACGTCGCTATGAGGAATAAATTAAAGGATGTTGGGATAAAGTTCGTGCATTTCTAAATTTTCGAGAAATCCATTTCATGAGAATGTTTTGATTATTCCTATCGTTCCTCGAAGTTCTCATTACCAAAAGCATGATATACGGAAAAGTAACATTTACTGCAATAAGTATGAAAGGATCACAATACTTGTGAGCGATACACAATGAATATCAACACCAAAGAAGACGTACTCAAAGCGATAGAGGATCATAATGTAAATTTCATCCGTTTGCAGTTCACGGATATACAGGGAACCGTAAAGGACGTGGAGATCCCTGTAACCCAGATAAAAAAGGCCCTTTCGATAGGTATTTCCTTCGATGGTTCCTCGATCGAGGGTTTTGTTCGCATCGATGAATCTGACATGGTCCTGAGACCAGATGTCACTACATTTGCCATTCTGCCCTGGGACCTGAAGAGTGGGATCGGGGCAAGGATGATCTGTGATGTCTACACGCCGGACGGGAAACCGTTCGAGAGCGATCCTCGCTACATTCTCAAGAAAGTCCTTGCTGAGGGGAAGGAAATGGGTTTTACATTCAACGTGGGTCCGGAGCTTGAGTTTTTCCTGTTCAAAAATGAGGATGGTACTGCCACCACCAAACCTCATGATTTTGGAAGGTACTTCGAGTTCGCACCCGCCGATCTCACTGAGGATATCCGCAGGGATGTCGTTCTCACGCTAATGGATATGGGCTTCGATATCGAAGCTTCCCACCATGAGGTAGCATATGGGCAGCACGAGATCGATTTCAAGTATGGAGGGGCTCTTCCAACAGCCGATAACGTAGTGACCTTCCGTTATGTCACCCGTACCATAGCAAAGGTGAAGGGTCTGCATGCCACATTCATGCCAAAACCGATCTTTGGGGAAAATGGCTCAGGGATGCATGTGAACCTCTCGCTCTCCCGGGATGGTAAGAACGCATTTTATGATCCCGACGGCGATATGGAGATCAGTGACATCACTCGCCATTTCATTGGTGGGTTGCTCAAGCACGTAAAAGCGATAACAGCTATCTCGAATCCGCTGGTTAATTCCTACAAGCGCCTGGTCCCGGGATATGAGGCACCAGTGTATATCGCCTGGTCAGGGGCCAACAGGAGTTCCCTTATTCGCATACCTTCGGCAAGAGGACAGGGTACCCGTGTAGAGCTCAGAAGCCCGGATCCCTCGTGCAATCCCTATCTGACCTTTGCCGCTATCCTTGCGGCGGGTCTGGATGGGATCAAGAATAAGATCGATCCCGGGGAACATACGGACATCAACATCTTTGACCTGTCCGCACAGGAACGTTTGGATAATGGTATCGACACTCTTCCTTCTACCCTCAATGAAGCACTTGCATATCTTGAGAATGACGAACTGCTCAGGGATATCCTTGGGGAGCATGTACGCAATAGTCTACTGAGACTTGGAAGGGCCGAGTGGGATGCATACCGTATTCAGGTGCATGATTGGGAGGTCAAGAGGTATTTAAGCTCGGTCTGATCGGTACTGTCCAGAAAGAAAGGTTATCCGAAGCATGTTGTGGGCACCCTGCCCCAACAGTTCATTTTTTGTTGTGAACGCAGGTCATCATCCAGCTGTGTACGGTACTGTATCATATATTACGGTATGTTTATAGTCCTGTTAGTAGTATCTAATTGCAATAGATGAGATCCTCAATATCACCGCTCAAAGCGTTCTTAGAATTTCCCGATGCAATTACAGAAGTGGTAGGGGATATCCTCATGACGGCTCTTGTCGTCGTAGTTTTCTCTGTTATCGCAGTGTTCGTCCTTTCCCGCGAGGGGCCAGCCAACATCCCTCATATCGAGACAACCGGGGATATCATATCTGTCAATACCTTTCAACAATGGATATGGCCGGAGAATGGTTGAGGCATATGATGGAGTCCCAGACAGTGCTCCATTACTGAACATAACGTGCACCTAAATTCGGCCAGTGTCAGAAGGAACCACAATATTAATCATTGATCGTACCACACCAGTACCACATGACCGATGTAATGCTGGTGTGGGATACTCCTCTCCTATTTGAGAAACTGTTCAACGAATGCGGCCTGAAGTGCCAACGTATCCTCTCAAGTGCTATTGGCACGCCGTTCCTCCCTCCCTGCAAATGTCTGGTCGTGCCCACTGGGTTCGCCAATCCATCATACACGAAGATACTGCGGGGTATCGAGGCCAATGCCCTGGCATTGGAGCGTTTCGTGCAGGGGGGTGGCACGCTGGTCGTATTTGGGGCAGTGGTACCCGAATACCGGTATGGTTGGTTACCGTTCGAGCTTGAATATGTGGAAAAACACGGTGAGACGCCTCTTGTGAGCATAGGTGAGCATGATACCCAGTGTATTGTTGATGACCCGGCTGAGCCGGTGGAATGCGATGGGTATTTTTCAAGCACGGACGGGCAGGTCATCTTTAAGAACAGTGATGGCCAACCGGTCATGGTGGCTCAGGTATCTGGCGAGGGGCTGATCGTGGCAACGACCATCCATGAGTTCCCATCGACCGATTTCATCAGGTGCGTCGTCAGGCGTGCAAAATGGACAAAAGTGTAAGGTCAATTTTTTAGATCTCCGGAGCGAAGCTGCTCGATCACGTCACAAGCATCCGATAGTTTGAGCACGAACAGGCCGGTGCACGGTTTGACGAACTGGAACAGAACATTGTTACCGCTTGCACCTATGGGTATGGACTTCCCGCCTCGAAGGAACACGCCACGCAGACGATATCCTCCAGACACATGAAAAACCTCCTCGCAGTGCTCCTGAATATAGGCTTCACACTGTGGGGGTGTTACGTCTTTTAGCAGTATCTCATATGGTAACTCGCTGATACAGGTCATATTTACCCTCAGACGATCTCAAGATCTTCCACATGAATGCCGCTTTCCACAATGTGGCCCACGACCTTGCCACCTGTTATGTTGGCTGCCTTCTCAGCCTGGTCCTGAGGGAGTATGATCAAAAAGCCCATACCCATGTTGAACGTCTTATACATCTCAAGGTCATCAACATGTCCCTGTTCCTGCAGGAACTTGAAGATGGGGCATGGTTCCAGTGGGTCAGAGAAGTCGAACCCCAGGTCTGTGACCCGTTTGAGTTTCAGCAGACCACTGCCGGTGATGTGGGCCAGGCCGTGAACATCGCATTCCTTTATCACATCCAGTACCTCCATGTAAATACGTGTGGGTATCAGGAGTTCATCCCCGATGGTGGTCGAGGTATCATAGGGGAAGGGGTCATGGTATGAGTATCCAGCGTCATCGATGATCCTTCGCACCAGTGTGTATCCGTTACTGTGTACTCCATTGCTGGGGATGGCTACCAGGGCATCGCCCAGAGTGACTTTCTCGCCGGTGATGACCTTGTCTTTCTTGACCATTCCCAGACACGTGCCGGCCAGGTCGAAGCCGTTAACGATCTCGGGCAGGGTTGCGGTCTCCCCTCCCACAATGGTCATCCGTGAGATCTCGGCACCTTTTGTCAGGCCTTCACCGATCTGACGGGCGAATTCATCATTATGTTCCTCGAGGGCCAGATAGTCCACAAAACTGATAGGTTCGGCCCCGATGGCAAGCAGGTCATTGACATTCATAGCGATACAGTCGATCCCCATGGTATTCCAGCGTTTCATTTCGTTGGCAATGAGGACCTTTGAGCCAACACCGTCTGTCGCCATTGCCAGGGCATACTCCCCAAAATCTATGAGCCCCGCATAGTGACCGATATCGGTCAGTGGAGCACCAAGTCCCTCGCGTCGGTAGGTCATGCTGCTTGTCAGTGCCTGGATGGTGGATTCTTCCTGCTTAATGTTCACTCCGGAATCGGCGTATGTCAGGTGTTCTTTCTTCATATTAATCACTCCCCACTGGGATCAGTTCCAAGCTCGAACTCTCGGTTGAGCAGCTGTATCGCAGGGACCGCTTCCTTTTCGCTCACCACGAAGGATATGTTGTGTTGTGATGAACCCTGGCTGATCATGATCACATTGATCTTCTCCTGTCCAAGGGCACTGAATACCCGTCCTGCTACACCGGGTATACCGTCCATACCTGCACCAACAACAGCTATCACGCAGACCTCCTTGTTATGTCCAACATCTCCGATCACATCGTTGTGCATCACCGATCTCAGTGCTTCAAGAGCATCATCCAGATCCGAATCCTCTACCACGAATGAGAGATTCGCTTCGGATGAACTCTGACTGATCATTATTATGTTCACTCCTGCGTCCGCTAGGATCGTAAATACCCTGGCAGCCGTTCCGATCGTGCCCATCATCCCTGCACCGGAGATGTTGATGGTCGCAACGTTCCTGATATGTGTAACAGCTTTGACCACATCCTCACTCTGTTTCAGGTCAGCCACAATGAGCGTCCCCTCAAAATCGCTGTCAAAAGTGTTCTTCACACGTACCGGTATACCGTGTTTTATCGCAGGTTCAATGGTCCGGGGGTGCAGTACCTTTGCGCCAAAATACGATAGTTCCATAGCTTCGATGTAGGATATCTGTGGTATTGGTCTGGCATTCGGTACGATCTTCGGATCGCTGGTCATGATGCCGTGAACCTCCTTCCATAGCCATATCTCATCAGCATTTAGGGATGCTCCGATGATGGCCGCAGAAAAGTCTGATCCTCCACGTCCCAGCGTTGTAATGATCCTATCCTCACTCTCTGCAATGAAGCCGGTGATCACAGGGATGTGGTCTTCTATCAATGGGGAGAGGGTCTCTTTGACCTGTCCATATGTTCGTTCAAGGGGGTGGGCATTACCGTACTCATCAGTTGTCACGATCCCCGCTTCTCCTCCGGTAAAGGCCCTTGACCTGATGCCAAGGGATCGGATCGCACCGCTGACGATGTGCACAGCCAGCCGTTCTCCATAGGATGATATGTAATCAATGGAACGTGGGGTAAGTTCACCAAGGTAGCAGATACCTATCAGTGCTTTTTCCAGTTCGTCTATACGAGTATCGATCTGTTCCACGGTCTCATCGATGACCTGTTCATTGTCAATGGCGTCGCTGATCGCATCATAGTGTTTTTTTGCAAGATCGGCCATGAACTCCTTTACCTGGGATACCTTCCATTTCCTCGAGGCTTCGGTCGCATTGGTGAGGAGCCCGTCGGTAACCTCTCCCAGGGCAGAGGTCACGGCAACGACCTGGTTACCTGCATCATGGTAGTCCTTCAGGAGTTTTGCAACATGACGTATCTTTTTCCCGTCTGCAATGGATGTTCCGCCGAATTTCATTACGTATCTCATGGTATTATCACGTTATTGTTATTGATATCAGGTGTTCTGGCAGTATTAATACAACAGTTGTTTATAAAGATTATGAATAAAAAAAAGGTCTAAGGTCAAAAACTGGATATACGGGGGGTATTATCTGCGCATTATCAATGCAGCAGCGCACAGCAGCAACAGTGCGACAGGCGAACCAAATCCGGGTGTTTTCGCCAGATCTGAGATTCCCTCACTACCATTCATACCATCGATCACGTCTTCTACTGCAGAAGCAACATCCCTGGTAGTTTCACTGGCAGGATCTTCTCCCACGGAGAATTGTATCGTGTCCGTACTTATGGTGCCGCTATGAGACGTGGTTCTTACCATTACTTCATGGTCACCTGTTGGTAGTTTGTCGGTGAGTGCCGAATATGTACCAGCTACCACTTCCCTGCGCTCATCAATTGTTTTACCATCAAGCAACACCTCTGCCACGGCTACATCATGTTCAATGGTGTAGCGCACTGCAGCGACCTCTCCTGTACAAACGTTTCCTCCCTCCGGGTTCGTCACCATGATCATGGTCTGGCTCTCGGAGACCACATCAGTTCGTTGCGACACGTCTTTGAGGGAGACCAATTGTTTGTCTGTTCCGTCGAAGAGAGAATTGATCTTTGCAATAAAGATGGTTGCCTCCCCCTGATCGGTGATCTTGGTGTAGCTGAAGATATCTCCCTCCCCGATCTCTTCCTCTTCTTTGACCACATATCCGTTCTTCCGGAGTGTCAGGGTGACAGTATTGTCCTCAAATTCAGATGCAGAGAGCGTATATCCATCTTCGAGTGAGAGGGGCTGGCCAACCTCCAGAGATTTCGATGTTCCACTTATCAGGTAGTCATCAGTATCTATCTGTGGGTCAAGATACTGCTCTATCTTTATTTCAGAGCTTGTCATCCCATTTTTCTTGACCACATCAAGGGGTGTTATGCGCAGGATCAGGTAATCCGTTTCCTCATCGTCCTCCTCTTCTTCGACCGTGATCAAGTATTCAAAGGGCTCGTTCTCCTTTGCGGTTCCCTCACCGTCATCAAGTTCCTCATTGTTGAGGGATGTCCTGACCCAGAGATCACCGGTCTCACTGTTGATATCCACCACATGCAGGGAATATCCCTGTTCCAGGGAGATGTCCTCGCCCACATTGACGACACGTTCAGAATAGTGTATCATGGCATCCGTTTCCATTGCACTGGCAGGCATCATGATCGCTAATAATACTATGCATAGGCACAGGATCATTGTTACAACATGTATATGTCTCATGGAGACTTCACAACCCAATATTGATCTGTATTTTTTGAAAGATAGAGTTATTTATATCTGTAGCAGTATATTCGTTTATCGGCTGTGATTGGAAAAAGGTGTACCATATGAAGTATGTTGTACTTATCGGGGATGGAATGGCTGATCATCCGATCAGCGAACTGGGCGATGTGACCGTGCTCCAGAAAGCACGCACACCGAATATGGACTACATGGCCCGACATGGTCGTGCAGGTCTCGTGAAGAATGTCCCGGAGGGATTCCCACCAGGTAGTGATGTTGCGAACATGTCCATCATGGGCTATGATCCTGCGAAGTATTATTCTGGCAGGGCCCCTCTTGAGGCGGCGAGTATGGATGTGCCCCTGAAAAAGAACGATGTTGCTTTCAGGTGTAATCTGATCACGATCACTGATAATATCATTGCGGACCACAGCGCAGGTCATATAACAAGTGGAGAAGCAAAGGAACTGATCGAGGAGATCGATGAGCAGCTCGGAAGTGAGAATATACGGTTCTATCCGGGAATCAATTATAGGCATCTCATGGTCGCATCCAACGATCTGGGAGCACATGCGGACTGTACTCCTCCCCACGATGTAGTGAATGAGGATCGTGCTGCTCACATGCCCCGCGGGCCGGACAGTGATGTATTGTGCCAGTTGATCGAGGATTCCATGCCTATTCTCAAGAAACATCCGGTGAACGGCAAAAGGGTCAGGGCAGGCAAGGGAGTTGCAAATTCCATATGGTTATGGGGACAGGGCTATGCGCCTGACATGACGCATTTCAAGGATCTCTATGGTCTTTCAGCTGCCGTAATATCTGCCGTGGACCTGGTCAAGGGGATCGGGATGTGTGCAGGTATGGATGTGATCGAGGTACCCGGAGCAACGGGTTACCTGGATACAAATTATGTGGGCAAGGCAGAGTATGCGATCGCAGCATTGGATGATCACGATATCGTCTATGTGCATGTGGAAGCTCCGGATGAGGCTGGCCACATGGGGGATCTGGATGCAAAGATCCAGGCCATCGAGGACTTTGATACAAAGGTAGTGGGTACCGTGCTCAGGTTGGCCGGGGAAATGGACGGTGACTGCACGATCATGGTGCTGCCAGACCATCCCACTCCCGTATCCCTGCGGACACATACATCTGCTCCGGTGCCGTGTGCAGTATATCGGACGAACGGGAATGACATGGATGATGTGGGATCCTTTGATGAGGATGCGGTAGTGAACGGGTCACTGGGAATGGTGGACGGGTGCCAGCTGGTGCAGTTGATGCTCGATAATGCAGGTTCCATATAATATAATTGATAGTTGTAAAAGTCACCGCAATTTATTTATTTTAGGTAATGACAGTTATAGTGTAAACTTTAATGGAGTGGTATAAACTATGAAACGAGAATTGGCACGGAGAGGTTCCTTTCCTTCGATCACCCGATGGAACCCATTTGATGAGATACGAGAGACACAGGATTATCTGAACCACATGTTCAGGGGTCTCGTGCCGGGGTTTGAATTGGCAGGCAGCAAGACCCTTGCTCCACTTGTGGATGTCAAGGAAGAGGATGATAAGGTAGTCATTACAATGGACCTCCCAGGGGTCGATAAAAAGGATGTTGATATCCATATAAGCGACAATCTGGTAGAGATCAGTGCCAGATGCAGCAGGGAATCCGAGACTGAAGAGGAAGGCTATGTGCAGAGAGAGCGGACCTATAGCAGTTTTTCACGCACAGTATCCCTTCCGTCCAATGTCACCGAAGAGGGTGCAAAGGCAAAACTTGAGGATGGTGTGCTGACCGTCACACTTCCAAAGGCTGAGGTCGAGGAGAGACCCCGGATAGAGATCGAATGACCTATCTATAACGTATTTTACAGTAGGACAATTTGGTGGATCATACGGATCCGGGGTTCGTGCTCCGGATCATTATCTTTTTTCATTGATTTTTTTGCGGCATCAGTTTTTGGTTATCGTCATCCTTTACTCGGTTGGGGTAACTCTCATCATCGCCGCATATTGATATATCAGGATAGTCTTATTAATCATTATCCGTGGATAGTCTTATTTATTCCTAATGCTATTCTTGTTGCATAGTTCATTGCATGATCTAACGATAATATCGTTCAGATCCTTCTTGGACTTTCTGGATATTTGATCTCCACGTTCATCTACTTGAAGAAGGATATTCTTGTAGCAGAGGTGTATATTTTGAAGATAGAAATGTTTACTGTTGATGATCTTCCTCTCATTCGAGAAGGGGACGACCTGCCCTCCATGATCTGTGAGCGCATTGGCCTGGAGGATGGGGACGTGCTCGTCATCGCATCCACGATCGTTGGAAAGGCTGAAGGTGCTGTGTTCTCACTGGATGATGTTATTCCCGGAGAGCGTGCTCTGCGCATTGCCAGTAACAATGGCAAGGATCCCAGGTTCGTGCAGGCCGTGCTGGATAGGAGCGTTGAGTGTCTGTTGGAGTCTCCCCTTATGCTTGTGCAAACCGGCAACGACCATGTATGTATCAATGCGGGGATCGATGATTCGAACGTGGATGATGGTCTTCTTGTGGGTCTGCCATCTGACCCGGATACCAGTGCCCAACACATTGGCATTGGTGTCGAGCGGATATGCGGTAGTCAGGTGAGCGTGATCATTACCGATACCAATGGTCGGGCCTTCAAGATCGGGCAGACAGGCGTGGCTATAGGGGTCTACAGGATACATTCGATCAAAAACTGGTGCGGTCGTTCGGACCTGTTCGGCAAAACACTGGAGATCACTGAGGAAGCAGTGGCTGATGAGGTGGCATCAGCTGCAAATCTCCTGATGGGGGAGGGTGACGGTGGATACCCTGTGGTCGTCGTAAGGGGATCTGATCTGTACACGGACGATGATGTAACGGTCAGGGAGATGTACCGGCCTGATGACGAGGATATAATCAAAAAAGGCTTACGCTGTCTTGCGAAGTTCTGACCGGGGAATATTTTCGATAACGACGCCAGCATCGGCAAAGAACTCCAGAGCATCGGTATCGGGATATGGTATGGAGTACACAACACGCTCGATCTTCGAATTGATCATCATCTTCGCACAGAGGATACAGGGCTGGTGGGTGCAGTAAAGTGTGGCTCCTTCGATACTCACGCCATGAAGCGCGGCCTGTATGATCGCGTTCTGTTCGGCATGTACCGCCCGGCATTTCTCATGGTGGGTACCGGATGCAATGTTGTTCTTCTGTCGAATACATCCAATGTCCAGACAGTGTTCCATGTTGCTGGGTGCACCGTTGTATCCAGTGGTAAGGATACGTTTGTCGCGAACGATCACGGCCCCGACCTGGTTGCGGAGGCAGGTGGACCGTTTAGCAATAACTGATGCTATCTCCAGAAAATAATTATCTATAGATGGTCTTTCTACCATACCAAATAAGAGCATAGTAAGTAGTATATATAAGTTCCAGTGTATGATGTGACAATAGATACATTTGGACAATCGATGGAGATAGTCGTGCATTAGTGGAGTATAATAAACATGATGACTGTTTTGACAGAGCGTTTAGGATCATTCATAAGAGAACACGATAACAAGCAGTTGGTGTCGATACCAGCTGCAGTGTTCGCCCTGTCCCTCCTGATACTGGCAATCGTTTTTTCAACAAGCGGTGCTCCGGTCAAGCTGGGAATGGAGTTCAATGGCGGAACGATGATAGCGATGCAGAGCCAGGACCCTGTAGAGGTCATTGAACAAACATATTCCAATTATCCTCTCGTGGATGTGCGAAAGGCCGGGGAGAGGGCCATCATGCAATTCGGTCCCATGGACAGTGATGTGCAGATGCAACTGGAAACAGATGTCATATCCACATATTCCAGTGTGGAGATCAAACAGGTAGGTGCTGTGTATGGCAAGGACCTGCAGTTGCAGGCCTTAAAGGCGGTAGTGTTATCATTTATCGGTATGGCATTGGTGGTGTTCCTGATCTTCAAGACAGCAATCCCTTCATTTGCTGTTGTAGCCTCGGCATTTTCGGACATCATCATAGCAGCAGCGTTCATGAATGTCGTAGGGGTTGAACTGTCCCTGGGCACGGTGGCGGCATTGTTGATGTTGATCGGTTATTCTGTGGACAGTGATATCCTGCTGACGAATCGTATCCTCAAACGCAGAGGTACGACCGACGAGAAGATCAACCATGCCATGCATACCGGTCTGACCATGACCTCCACCACACTGGCGGCACTTGTGGTAATGTATATTGTATCCACATATTCCTATCTGCTAACCTCGTCTGTCTCGCAGATAAATCTCCTATCCGATATCTCTATAGTGCTCATATTCGGACTGATGGCGGATCTTATGAATACCTGGTTGCTTAACACCGGTATCCTTCGATGGTATGTGGAAAAGAACCCCACGGTTGTGAAAGCATGAGTGAGGATAAGGTTAAAAAAGGTCTTTTACAGGACACGCGTGTACGTATCTTTATTATTGCATTGCTCCTATCCCTTGTAGCCATACATCCATGGTATGCACCGGATGAGGGACTAACCTCGAACCTGAACTATGGTCTTGACCTTGAGGGTGGTTCCTGGATCCAGGTCCGGTTGCAGGGTGCTGTAGCCCAGGTGGAGGGTGATCCCGGTGCAATGACCAAGGTACTGGCAGAATCAGTGATCGGTTCGCCGGTGGAGATCACCACGGTAAAGGGTCCCACAGGGGACACACATAGCACGGCAGGCGATACCATTGTGTTCACCACTGAAGGGTATGTGACAACGTTGCAGATGGATCGTCTTGCTCTCGGAGAGAGTACCATCGAGAGGGATGGGAATGTGTCCGAGGTCATACTGTATACCAGTGAACAGACGTTGATCATATCCTATCTCTCGGATTCACTTGACACCGAAGTAGTACCATTCTCCACTGCCGATGGTGTTGAATATGAGATCAGGACATCCGTATCCGAGGCTGAGCTGGAGGCACTCATGGCTGCTGTGGGTGGACATATCATCATGGATGCCAATGAGGATGCTATCTATCGTGAAGGTGTGAGGACCGAGACCCGGGACGAGACCAAGGAGGTCCTCAGTAACAAACTGAATGCATTGGGCCTCAAAGATATTCCTGTGCGTACAGTGGGTGAGGACTACATACTCATTGATTTTGCCGGGATCGACCTGGCGACCGCAAAGGAGATCGCACAAAAACCCGGTAAGTTCGAGATACGCATGCAGATCGAGGGCAATGATACCATGCATGTGCTCTATGGTGATGACATCGAGAGTGTGGGGGTTCCCGGTTACCACGATGAACAGTGGTACACGCCTTTCCGATTGAGTGAGAAGGGTGCCCTGGCACTGCAGAAGGCTGCGATTGAATCCGGGGCCACGGAGAATCCGGATTCTCACTGGTTGTACATGTATCTTGACAAGAATGAGGTGTACGGTGCACCGTTGAGTTACTCGGCGGCTACCAAGATCAAGGATGTCCCGATCTATGGATGGGAATCGTCCACCGGTTCTGATGAGGATAGCAAGGCACAGGCGGAACAATTGCATATCCACCTGCGTGCCGGTGCTCTTCCCGTGAATGTGGAGCTCATGGGATCGGGTCAGGTGGATGCATCGCTGGGCAGTCAGTTCAAGACCCAATCCGTCCTGGCTGGTCTGCTGGCATTGCTGGCAGTTGCATTTGTGGTGTTCAGCCGATATCACAAGAAGGAGATCCTGCTCCCCATGGTGGGTACGTCCATCAGTGAGGTCATCATGATCCTGGGATTTGCTGCAGGTATTGGATGGCAGCTGGACCTGGCAAGCATTGCGGGTATCATCGCAGCCATTGGAACGGGTATCGATCATCTTGTGATCATCACGGATGAGGTGCTGTATGAGGGCAAGCTTCCGCCGACAAAGGTGTATCTTGCACGCATTGGAAAGGCCTTTGGCATTATATTCGCTGCAGCAGCAACGACGACGATCGCCATGTCACCGCTGGTGATCATGGGATTCGGTGCCCTGAAAGGCTTTGCCATCACCACGATCGTGGGTGTTGCGATCGGAGTCCTGATCGCCAGGCCGGTGTACGGAAAGGTGGTAAAGGAAGTGCTTGATCGCTCAGAGTAAGATCTCTGATATGAGGTATGTTGGATGAATGACCTGTGGACAGTGAAATACCGGCCTGAGAGGCTTGATGATATACTGGGTAACGAAGGTTCTATCAGTACTATCAGACAGTTGGTGCATGCCAATAATCTACCCCATCTTGTGCTCCATGGCCCCAGGAACTCGGGCAAATCGTCCACGGTCTTTGCGCTTGCCTATGAGCTGTACGGTGAGGGGTATGAACGTAATCTCACATACTTCAATGCTTCGGATTTCTTTGATCAGGGCAAGAGCTATCTTGTACGGGATAAGCGTTTTATCCATTTCCTGGGTACCGATGACCCAAAGAAGATACGCACCAGTGTTATATCCATATTCAAGGAACTTGTGAATGAATACGCAAGCATGGGCTCCATCGATGCGGATTATAAACTGATCTTCATCGATAATGCGGAATCCCTAAATACAAGTGCTCAGCACGCACTGCGCCGTATCATGGAACGGTACACCAGGACATGTCGTTTCATCCTGTCTACAACCCAACCCTCAAAATTGATAGCACCTCTTCGGTCAAGAGGGTTGCAGTTGTTCTTCACATATGTGGCCCGTGAGGAGCTAAAACCTCATCTGCGCCGTGTGGCAGAGCAGGAGGGGATCGCAGTGTCAGATGATGCTCTGGATGCCCTTGTCTATCATTCCCGTGGCAATGTGGGGAATGCGATATTGACGATGCAGTATGCGTCCCTTCAGTACCCGGATAATGAGCTCACGGCTGAGATCATTTATGAAGCATCCCTGGCCGAAGTGCCAGAGGGCATATCAATGCTGTATGAATCTGCAACAAAACACGATCTGACGGAGTCCAGGAAGACGATAGACAGATTGCTGATACGGGATGGCATGTCGGGTAGTGAGGTGATCAGGTATCTGTATGATGTGATAACGCGATCCAATGGTTCAGACGAGGAGATCGCCCGTCTTGTGCTGAAACTTGCAGATGCAGATTATCATATGAAGGATGCGGCGAACGACAGGATCCATCTTGAGGCATTGGTCACAGAGATGGCGTAACGGCTATAACTACCAGTTCTAACTCTATGTTCGATGATAAATGACTGCAAATAACGATGAGAATTTCGGCAGCGCCTGCAGGGAAATATTGGATATGGTACTTGAGGGTACGATATCTGACAAACAGCAGCTGTCCAAGGCAAAGAAGACTGTCAGTAAACGCTATCATCTTTCGACATTGCCAAAAAATCCAGATATTCTCATGACCGGTAGTACGGAGGAGCAGCACCGTGTCCGCGATCTCCTGCGTCGCAAGCCGGTGCGTACGATCTCAGGGGTGGCGGTGATCGCTGTGATGACATCCCCTGCCCCCTGCCCCCATGGCGTGTGCATCCCATGTCCCGGCGGGCCGAACTCGCAGTTCGTGTCGCCCCAGAGCTATATGGGACGTGAGCCTGCAACGATGCGGGCGATGCAGAATGACTATGATCCTTATCGGATAGTGCACACGCGCCTATCCCAGTTGCAGCGTATCGGACATGACGTGGACAAGGCAGAATTGATCATCATGGGGGGCACGATCTCAGCCCGATCCATCGATTACCAGGAATGGTTCACAAAACGCTGCATTGAAGCAATGAACGATTTCTACGGGACAGAGTGGCGCAGGGATGTCCATACCATTGGCAGCTATGTTGCGCTTGAGGATGTACAGAAGGCCAATGAGACGGCTGCTGTGCGCAACACCGGCATCACATTCGAGACCCGACCGGACTGGGCTGGTACTGAGCATGTGGACCGTATGCTTGAGCTGGGCGCTACCAAGGTGGAGATCGGTGTACAGAGTGTGTATGATTTCGTACTATCGCGCATGAAGCGTGGGCATAAGGTGCAGGATTCGGTAGATGCCAACCGGGTGTTGCGTGACAGTGGCCTGAAGGTGGGATTCCACATGATGCCCCATCTGCCTGGTACGGACAGTGCCAGGGATCTGCGGGGTTTCAGGAAGCTCTTCACCGATGAGCGTTTCATGCCGGACTACCTGAAGATATATCCTACGCTGGTCACCGAAGGCACAGTCCTTCATCAGATGTGGGAGAGGGGTGAGTATGAGGCACTCGGTGATGAACCTGCAGTGGAACTCCTTGCCAGGGTCAAGGCCCTCCTTCCAAAATGGGTCCGCCTGCAGCGGATACAGCGGGATATTCCTTCCCCTCAGATCCTGGCAGGGGTGAAGAAGAGCAACATCCGACAGCTTGCGGGTGAGCGGCTGGCACAGATGGGTGGCAGATGCCGATGTATCCGTTGCCGTGAGGTCGGGCACAACATCCTGCGGGGCAATGAACCGGATGCCGATCATATCGATCTGCTGGTGGAGAGTTACGATGCCTGTGGTGGTAAGGAGCATTTCCTGTCGTTCGAGGATGTGGATAAGGATATACTGATCGGGTTTTTGCGCCTGCGGTTCCCCCATTCACCCCACCGCCCTGAACTGCGATCGGCTGCGCTGGTACGGGAGTTGCATGTGTATGGTTCTATGGTGCCGGTGGGCAAGGGTGCAGAAGCAGGTGACTGGCAACACCGGGGATATGGCGCCGAGTTGCTGGAATGTGCAGAAAGAATGGCAAAGAATGCGGGTTATTCGAAGCTGTCCATCATTAGCGGTATCGGAGTGCGGGAATACTACCGCAGGTTCGGGTACCGTCTGGATGGGGTTTATATGTCAAAGGATCTCTGAGCGGCTATCTGCCTGATCTCCATGATCAACCCGACCCTGTCCGCGATGCGCTGGCAGTGATAGCGATGATGATCTGTATCATGGACATAGTTCTCTGGAAGAAGGACTGCTAACAATGCCCGCTGTTTTGCATCAAATATCTTCATATGCACAAGGTCATCGAGGCACATCTCCGTTCCGTCAGGCAGAGTGCTGGGTGCTCCGGTTTCAGATCGCATTGTTTCCATCATCTGTCTAAGTGCAGCAACAGCCACGTTTGTCCTATCCTCATCAAGGTCAGATTCTATCAACTTCCCCTGATTGGATATGACCACACCTCCTTCTATATTGGAGAATAGCTTCAGTTCGTGGAGTGTCTCTCTAAGTTCTTCACAAAGTACCATATATCTCCCACCCAACAACCATCTATCGATAGTCTATTGAAAAACATTTATGTGTATTTATGTATTACCCC
>JAYEHR010000060.1:0-15744 GCA_034659615.1 Methanobacteriota archaeon
GTGTTCAATAGTACTCAATAGAGCTCCGGACGACGGTCATCAAATACAGTGATCCTTGAGCGTACCGCATCCTTCTGTTGCAGGTCGATGTCGTGGACGATGACTCCTTCCTCATTCCCTGCATCTTCCAGAATATCGCCCCATGCGTCAATGATCATCGAGGCTCCGGGGAATGTTGTATATGGATCCTCTCCCACACGATTGCATACGATATGGGGGATCTGATTCTCAATTGCACGGGCTACGGCAAGGATTCGCCAGTGTTGTTCCCTGGGGTTGGGGAACTCGGCAATGGTCACCAGTATGTCAGCTCCCTGAAGCGTCAGCTTGCGTGCTACTTCAGGGAATCGAAGCTCATAGCAGATCTCTAATCCAATGGTAAGTCCGGATCTCTCCAGTTTGATAGCAGCGATGTGGTCGCCTACGCTGAAATGTTCCTTCTCCCTGCCAAAGGGATGTATTTTGTGATAGGTGCCGGCAAGTTCTCCGTATTCGATACCGAAACCAAGATTTGTGTAGATTGCCGAGTTACTGCTATCATACTTCTTTTCAATGATCGAACCGATCAGGATGCAATCATGCTCGTTCGAGAACTCTTTAAGCTGCTCGATGGTGGGATGTGGATGTTCCTCTGAGACCTGGTTGATCTGATCGTAACAGAAACCGGTCGAGAATACTTCCGGCAGGACGATCAGTTCTGCACCTTCGGATACAGCCTTTCGTGCCAGTGAAAGAGCCCTGTCGATGTTCTTCTGTTTGTCACAGTGTTCGATGTCCATCTGGATGCATGAGGCTTTTATCCGTTCCATTTTCGTATCCTCTCCTTGCTAATTACTCTCAGGACTCATATATGTTCCTCAATTTTGGAAGGAAGACTTATATGCAATTATCACGAACTTAAATAGGGAGTGAAAATTTTTCAAAAAATCTTGTTGAGTTTACAGAAAAGGTTCAAAGGAGAGTAAATAGAATATGGATCCGAATACAAGACTAGCATATTTGCTCCTGTTCGTTTTTGCTATTATCTTAACAGGGATCTCTACTGCCGAAGCAGAAACTTCTGGTTACGTGTGTGCAAACGCAGAGGTACAAGACATAAGTCCCAGTTCAATAGGTATCGATGAAGAGTTTACCCTGGGAATCAGTCTTGAGAACTGTGGTTCTCAAGCTACTGAAGATATTACTTTTGAAATAATCAGCATTCCCCCAGATATCATAGTTACAGAAGATATGGTTACCAAAATTCCAAAATTATCTTATCGTACAAGTGAAAGGTATCTGGTCTATCACATGAGAACAACTCCCGATGCTAACCCCGGACCTCATATTATAAAGATGAAATTAACATATCCAAATAAAGACCTGGAAACAACGAAATATTATGAAGTTGAAATACGAGTGATAGGCGAAGATGCAGAACCAAGAATATCTTCTGTCACAACCAATCCTGAATATATCTATGAAGGAGATACAGTTGACTTAAGATTAGGAATAGAGAACTTTGGTGAAGCAATAGCAAAATCTGTCTCAGTTAACTTAGATCATGGATTTAAAGGAATTAAAAATTCTACAATTGGAACTCTCAACGTAAATGGTAGTCAAACTGCATTATTCAAGTTTAAGGCAAACAATTCCGGAGAATTTGAGATCCCTGTTATTATAGAATATGAAGATGATTTTGGTAAGCAAAAAGATGAATATGACATTACAATAACCGTGCTTGACAAAAAAGGAAGTTTGAATCTTGCATCTGTGAAGGTTGATCCTGTTCTTCCTTACATGGGTGATACTGTAGAATTGACCATGAGGATCGAAAACTCTGGTGACAGGACAATAAATTCAATAAGGGTCTATGCTGACCATCCATTCAAAGGATTAAAAGAATCCTTTATAGGAACTCTGGACCCAAATGAAGATGGACCCGCAGTAGTTACTTTCATAGCTGATCGAGCAGGAGAATATGAAATCCCTGTAACCATAACGTATAGTGATGATTTTGGGGAAGAACAAATTGAAAGGAAGGTCAATATCATTATTCTGGAAAGTAATAGTGGAGCAGGAAGTGCTGCAATTGCATTGCTCATACTGGCAGTTATTGGGGGACTGATCTATAATAATTATAGAACAAAAAAATCAAAAAATGAGGTAATTAAGCAATTAATGAAAGGCAGCGATAACTCTGTTAATAACAAAAAATAATGATAGGTCTCCAATATGATCAATGACATCAAGGTGGGAGCTCTCATTGCATCCTGTAGTGTAAAAAGAGGAAACAAGAAAACACTAATGTTCATAGTTTGTGTCCTCTCTCTCATTTTTATGAACTTGGTATTCCTTCCATCAATGATAGGAGGAATGACCATTCTATTTACTGGTATGATGCAAGACTACCCTTATGGGGATATTGTCATTGAACCAACAGGCGACAACACCTACATCAACAATGCCGATAACGTCTTGCAAAAGGTCAGAGCGGTCGAAGGTGTAAGAGCTGCAACAAAACGATTGAACGTTGGAGCATCGATCGAGCATAAACAGAACGTTGTAGGAGTAACTGTAACAGGTTTGCTTCCCACAGAAGAGTATGAAATATCACAATACCCATATATTATAAATGAAGGAGATTTCTTAGGAGAGCTTTCCCGGGACGAGATCATCATTGGTGCTATGATCGCAGGCACAGGTTTTGGATCAGAAATATATGATAACCTAGGTGAAGTTAGAGTAGGATCGCTTGTTGATGTAACATACAGCAATGGCGTAAAGAAGACCTATAAGGTCAAAGGCATCATGGAAGGTACATTAGAACTTGTTGATCTTAATGCCCTGGTTCATTACAAAGAAATTGAAGAAGTATATGGTTTAGACAGGAGTAAAGCTACCAGTGTAGTTGTAAGGATTGACGGGCAAGGGAGTGAAGATAAAATAAAGGATAAGATCAGAGAAGCTGGGGTGAATGAGCAGGTCTTCACATGGGCTGATAAATCAGAGACTCTCATAAAGCAAGCAATGCAAAGCCTGGGTGCCATAGATGTCATGTCAAAGTTTGTGGGTTTGATCGTGGGTGCAGCACTGATCCTTATCATTATCTATATCAACGTACTTAATAGAAAAAAAGAGATCGGTATTTTAAAAGCAATAGGCATTACTCCAAGATCAATAGTATGGTCCTATGCGTTCCTTAGCATGTACTATGTTTCCCTCGGAATACTCGCAGGATTGGTATTATACTTTGCACTTATGCTTTACTTCCAGGCCAATCCAGTAATATTCTATGAGACCATGGAAATAAGGCCCGTGATCGATCCTATGCTGCTGATTCAAAGCATACTTACCATGCTCACACTATCAGTGATTGCCGGGATACTCCCTGCCTGGAGTGTATCAAAAGAGAGTATACTCAAAGCCATATGGGGTCGATGAACAATGATCATGGTGAAAAACCTGAAAAGATATTATGGAACAGGGAAAACCACTGTCAAGGCTCTCAGGGGTGTTTCATTTGAAATAAAGAAGGGGGAATTTGTAGCGATAATGGGTGCATCTGGAAGTGGAAAGACGACTCTGCTGAGGATATTGGCATTATTGGACGATGCAACAGATGGGGAATATACCATTCGGGGATTGAAGGTTTCCAGTTTACCTGAAGCAGAAAGAAGCTACTATAGACTAACGCAGGTCGGTTATGTATTTCAGGATTATGCACTGATCAATGAAATGACCTCTGCAGAGAATGTTTATGTGCTTTCCATGATGGAAGGAAAATCAAGAAAGGAAGCTTATGAAACTGCTCTTGAAGCATTGGATAAGGTTGGTCTGAAAGATAAACATAACAGGATCCCTGATGAATTGTCTGGTGGAGAAAAACAAAGAGTGGCGATAGCAAGAGCCATAGCAAAAAAACCCGAAATAATGTTTGCTGACGAGCCCTGTGCAAACCTGGACACCAAAAACTCAGAACAAGTACTGGATGTTTTCAAAGAACTGAATGAAAAACATGGCCAAACAATTATAATAGTAACACATGAACCGTGGCATGTAAAGTATGTTGACAGAGTAATTACCCTTAAAGATGGTAATATAATTGGCGATGAGACAAAAAACGAAAAGCTTGACGTGTAAAAGCGTCAATATTGAACCTTAATTCCCGTATTTTGGACATCGTCCCTGCACAACAATAACCGCTGGTCCTCTCTGTCCCAGCTTATTTTTGATCATATCCTTCAGGTCGTCTGTGGCGGAACTTTCCATATACTGATCAGTGATCCTGTCCATATCATAGAGCGTAACATCATCACACAACGCCTCCACGACCCCTATAAGATCAGGCACGTCCTGGCCTCCTGTCATGGCCGCCACCTTGTTCTGCAGTACGATCACCAGCACATCCATGTCATGATGCACCGCATTGATCAGTCCGACGATCCCGGAATGCGCAAGGCCGAAATCCCCGATCACAGCGATGCCCTTTTCTTTGAACCCACAGGCAACCGAGATGGCCGAGCCCAGGGAAAAACCGGTATCCACAGCATGCAGGGGTGCGGGTGCACTGAGCACCGAACATCCAATATCCCCGGCCACCCACTGATCCGCATCGCGATCGCGCAGTACATTGTAAAGAGGCAGGTATGGGCAATCCTCACACAGCAGGTGCGAGCCCCTGCTGTTAATGGTCTCAATGCTGGTATAATGCTCCAGTAAATCCTCCTGGATGTGATCAAGGGCATACCTGATATGCTCAGCCTCGATGCGTCCATACGGCAGATGTCCGGTCCGTTTGCCACGTACCCGCTTATCGATATAGATGTGTGATTCGATGAACGGTTCGGTCTCCTCGACCACCAGGATGCGTTCGTGGTGGCCAACGTAATCGTTGAACAGGTCCATGGGCACCGGAGAGGGCATGTTCAGGGAGAGATGTGAGATCGATGGATCGTCGCCTATGATATCTTCAACAAGAGAGGATGGATAGCCCGAAGAGATGATCCCGATCGTCCCAGTGCCAATGTTCACCCTGTTCAGGGGCGACATCTCGCTCTCCTCGACCAGCACGGGATATGACTCTAAATGAAAGCGCTGGTGTTTCCCTTTCATGGTGATGTCCCAGATGGATCGATCCAGCATATGAACAGAGGGTAGAATATCAGTACACCTGTCAACAGGCCCACTGGCCTTTTCCAGTCGATGCGTGATACGGACGATCACGGGGGTCCGCGTCATCTCAGACAGTTCAAAAGCCCGGGTGATCCCACGGTAGGCGTCGTCCGGTGTGGCCGGGTCGTAAACTGCGACCTCTGCCAGTTCACCGAACCAGCGCGAGTCCTGCTCGTTCTGGGATGCAATGACCCCCGGGTCGTCGCCAGCTATGATCACCACACCGGCACCGATCGTGTGGGTGGTGGCGTTTACCAGGGGGTCACAGAGCACATTCATACCCACATGTTTGGAAAGGACCAGCGCCCGCCGGCCTGCGACGGAGGCACCCAGCGCCGTCTCCAGCGCAACCTTCTCATTTGTCATCCATAATGTGTCTGGACCAGTATTTGTGTTGGCTACAAAATGGTCCATGAGAGATGTTACAGGGAATCCAGCAACAGCGGTGACCAGTTCTACTTTGCTGTCAACGGATGCCAGATACAGTGCTTCAAGTCCTGTAACAGAATTAGCGTTGCTGGAACTCATGGTATCTCAGAATCCAGTTTGACCGATTCATCAGGATGTGCGAACCAGGCAAGGGATGCCAGTGCACCGATGATGCCGTTACCATCAAGCCATATGTCAACACCGTGTTCGTTGGCATACTGCATGGCAAAGTCCTTTGTCAATTCCTTGCTGCGACAAAGCCTGCTGTACTCGTAAACATCGTTAGCATCGAAATCAGAGAGTACGACCATGCCGGTTTCGTCAGACACACTGTATTTGAGTAATGCAGTCTTTATACTCTCGAGCAGTTCCTGCTTGGCTGCATCATTGACACAGCCGAACTCAAGGACGGTGGATACGCAGTTCTGCGTTCGTGCAGATACCGGGAATAGCTGTACCAGGGACTGGGAAAGATATATCGAATCCTCACAGCTGACCTCCCTCGCAATATTATGTGTCAACGACCATGTGGCACCCTCTGTTTTCGTATCGGTATCATCTATCCCGACCAACACGCGCTCACGTCTGGAGACCACGATCGTCCCCCTGGCCGTACGCCCTCCCCCTGACTCGGTCACATCGTAGTGCAGCACACCGTCTGCAAAAGCGCGGCATTTTGTGGCACCCACACCACCTCCACCAAGACCGGTATAGGTGATCGCCACCTCATCACCATCCACGATCACTGCCTCAATGCCAGCAGCGGATATTGATGGTTTGAGTTCAAGTTCGCATTGCCCTGCACGTACCAGGTAACGGGTCATGTTCCCAAGGGTCCTTGTCTGCACGATAAGGGGGGAATGGGAATAGTGGTATCTGGACCATGCCGAACCACTGTAGCAGTTGCTGTCTTCTATAATCTCCACATACTCATTTGCCACATCGCATACTGCATAGATCCCATTGTAGGGAACCGTGCAGGGGTCCGTAAGTTCGATCTGTTTCATGTAACACCTTATTTACAGGCAATCCTTTAAAGTGTTTTGTTGACCGATCCACAATATTGCCAAAAATACTGCCTGAATCCTGAAAGCTTAATCCAGGAACCCCTCGTCCTTCAGGCTGACGTAGCTCCCGTCACCTATGATCACATGATCCAGTACATCAATACCGAGGATCTTCCCTCCTTCAACCAGTTTTTTTGTAACGGCAATGTCCTCCCTGCTGGGGGATGGATCGCCCGATGGATGGTTGTGGGTCAGTATCACAGAGGCTGAGGCCTCCATCAGTGCAGACCTGAATACTTCACGAGGATGCACGATATTTGCATTCAGGCTTCCGATGGATACGACTTCCTCCCTGATAACTTCGTTCTTGGTGTTGAGATGAAGAGTGGTCAATCGTTCCTTCTTCAGTTCCCGCAGCTTGGGATACAACATCGAATAAACATCCGCCGGAGAGCGGATCTTTCGTATGGGATCGTCCACGAATGATTCCAGACGACGGCCAAGTTCGAACACGGCACTCATCTGGGCGGCTTTTGCTTCTCCGATCCCATGTATCTCGGTGAGTTTTGTAACATTCGCCTGGCTCAATTGCTTGATACTATACTCGGAAAAGATACGACTGCAGATATTGATGATATTCTCTTTTTGCGTGCCGGTCCGCAGGATGATCGCCAGTAGCTCTCCATTTGAGAGACTGTGGGCCCCATTCTTGATCAACCTCTCTCGTGGTCGCTCTTCCATGGGCATGTCGTGTATCGTTATCTTATGATCGTTCATTTGATGCCTAATACACGATATGGATTATAAAATATTCGGTGGAAAGCAGTTTTAACTTGTAATGTTGTATATTATGCCACATATCCTGTAGTTGCTGAATGCATATCGTTGTTGATCAATAATACTGATGTTACTCAAATATTCTTGCTCGCAAGCGTACTTATAGATAAACACACAATAAACTCGCTCATGAAAGTGATATCAGTAATTGGTCATAAGAACACAGGAAAGACCACCTTCGTGTCGCGGTTGGTGGGGAGACTATCCGACCTTGGTCGTGTCGGAACCGTAAAGCTTATGCTCGATCATCGTTTCAATCCGCCCAATACCGATACCGGCAAA
The DNA here is from genome assembly GCA_034659615.1 of Methanobacteriota archaeon. Lineage (GTDB taxonomy): Archaea > Halobacteriota > Methanosarcinia > Methanosarcinales > Methanosarcinaceae > JAIOTO01. The sequence goes on from JAYEHR010000060.1 coordinate 7,710, forward strand.
CATTTCGATGCAGGTGCGGACATGGTAACTGCTGTCACTGGAAATGAGCTAGTGACCATTGGCCGTGACAACCATCTGGAAACAGCCCTGGACTCCCTTGCAGACGCAGGTATGGACTTTGCCATTGTGGAAGGGGGTCGGGCCAGTGCTCTTGCAAAGATCGTTCTGGGTGAGATGGATGATCCTGAGGACGTTTCGAACGTGGTGGAACATTTGCCTCCATGCTCAGATTGGGACATGGATAAGATCGCAAGGATCGTTAATGAGCAGCCAGATCATGTCACACTTTCTCTTCTGGTAAACCAGGTAAAGGCCAATCCTGATATCAAAAAGGTCGGTGGTATCGGAACCTTCACCGGGATCGTCCGTGAGCAAACTACAGAGGTACAGACCCGCAGACTGGAGTTCGAGACGTATGAACAGGTTGCCGAGGACAGGATCGAGCAGATCCGCACCGACATGATGCAGAGGGAAGGCATCATTGATGTTCGGATCCATCATAAGGTCGGTGGTATCGGACCTGGTGAGGATATCGTGTATATAGTAGTGGCTGCGGCTCACCGCACAGAACTGTTCCAGGCTTTAAGTGATACGCTCGAACGGGTTAAGACAGAGGTGCCAATATGGAAGAAAGAGATCACGATCGATGGCGACTTCTGGGTGCATGACCATGCATGATATAGATATGCCTATTCCTTTTGATTTAGTGACTGTTTTTGATCTAATGGTTGTAAGAGTGTCAGTATGGTACAATTTGTATTAATCTTGTGAATCTTCCATACTATACAACACATTTCGCCTCATCAGCTCAGCCTCGATCTCCTCAAAGAACACTCCCTTTCCGGGGATATGCTCATGTTTGAAATCGGTGACCTTACCACCCTTACCCCCAATGGTTGTAACATCCGCAGCACAGGACGGGCTCTTTGGAACTCCCAGTATCCGGATCGTGAGACCTTTGTCATGGAATTGTTCGATCATATCAGCAAATGGTACGAACAGCTCGCGGCAGAAACGACGGTAATGAGGATGTTCAAGTTGATAACGGGTGATCTCCCGTCGATCAAGACCAAGATAGATTGCCTCGGGACAGGGAAGCTGGATGATGTTCTTGCCTTTCAGGTCCGGCATCGGTGGACCACGGATACCTTGCAGACGTGAAAGAACATTCATCAGACAATGTGATATCACGAGGATCTCCCTTCCGGCTTCATCACTCATGTTTGTGAACTTTGTTCACATACTATTTATATTGTTAGACATTGGAATCGTCCCTGCCACATCAATGTACGACGTATTTGGGGGTCAATATGAAATAGTGGAACATAAGTATTTCATAGTCATATACAACGTAATATATCGAATAGCAATTCATAGATCAGTGTTTACGACATCTTACGAGGAGAGATCTTGCTGATACCTGAGAACATACCCACGATATTGAACAAAGGATTTGGTACCTGGACACGCAACCTTAGCATCTGTGTCCCTTTTATTCTGAACGCTGTCGTGAACGGATTTCTAATATTACTGTCCATGTTCATGATGGTCGCCATCCTTACCACATCCTCGATGTCCGGTATGAGCATCGATCCCACAAGTATGTCTCCTGAGCAAATGATGGGGATGCTATCGTCATCGTTCTTTGATCATATATGGATAATTGCCATATTATCCCTGTTGACCTTTTTCCTGATCACCGTTATTCAGGCCTATTTTACAGCAGGGGCTATCGGCATGGCCAGGACAGCCTCCGAGAAGGGAACAACAGTACTGAATGACATGTTCCGATCGGCCAGGGAGAACGTGTTCAACCTTCTGCTGGTAAAGATTCTCATATCCCTGATCGTCCTCGCAGGCGTCATATTTATCGTACCGGGCATCCTTGCGGTGGGGGATATCCAGACCCTCATATCGAATCCGGGAGACTCGATCGCGAATACCATCTTGCTGGCATTTGGCCTGCTGGTGTGGACGCTATATGCTATCATCGCAAGTATTGCCTTTACTTTCGTGGAATATTCCCTTGTGGTTGACAGGCTTGACCCTATCAGTGCAATAGAGAATGGTTTTCGTTGCCTGATGGACAACAAACTGGATGTTATCGTGATGTGGCTGGTCCTGATATCAATTTCTGTGATCACCAGCGTGATCGGGGAGATGATGAGTTCGATCAAGTTCTTCGAGTCATTCTGGACATTTGCAGACCTGTTCATCTCCTTTGCAGTGATCCAACCCCTGACAGCTGTCTGGTGGACTCGCATGTACCTGGACCGGACGGGCAAAGAACTCTACAATATCGATGATCTGCTGAACTATCCCTGAAATGTCTTTAGCCCCTGCCGAGCAATCTGCATGCCTGACAGAGATCTCCGGTACATGCTTCGCCACACACACGACATTTTGTAAGGGTGACCTGAGGATACTCTTTTGCAAGTACACCGATCATCTTATCAAAACCACGCACCAGGGAATATTTTGTTCCCGGATGCCTGACCTCAAAATTGTTGAGCATCTCGCGCACCTCTCCCCTGAGGGCTTCATGGGAGTACGGGCATCTTCCGAATTCAACCAACATGTCATTTAACAACGCATAGAGGGCAACCTCCTTTTCAGGGACCTTTCGAAGGGGTTTGGCCCGTAATACCAGTCCTTCCAGTGCCCGGGAAGGTGCAAGACGTACCATACGTTCCACGTCGCCACCCAGATGGTTCATAAGTATGGTCTGTGCTTCATCGTCCAAATTGTGTCCGGTGACAAGTTTTGTGGCACCGAGCTCCAACGCGATCTTGTTTAATAGAGACTTGCGCAGGACACCGCAATAACTACAGGTCCCATTGACCCGGTCCCTGACTGCCAGTTCATCCATTGTCGTATCATACTCATCCCTGAAGGAACGGATGATATGGCGGACATCCAGTTCCTGAGCCAGTGCTTTCGCATGGCCGATGTTATGTTCGCGATAACCGCATATTCCCTCATCAATGCTGATCGCAACGATCTCAAGGTCACGCCTCTGGTGAAAGATCTTATGAAGGATATGCAGTACCACCGAACTGTCCTTGCCCCCACTCAAAGCAACCGCAATGGTCTCATCCTTACCGATCCTGAAATTTTTGCGTATCGTGAGCTTGACCTTTCGCTCGACATCTTCAATGAAGTGCTTCCTGCACAGGTGCATTCCCGAATATTTCTGGAAAATTATGGCATCCCTATTGCATTTCATGCATTTTATGCTCATGGACAGTCTTCCCTCCCAAACAAAAGACAACTTCCTATATATGACTTATCGCAACGTGCAAAAATGAGTATCTCTCCATTCATTCCCCCATCCATCCACATTCACAATCTGAAAATTCCGCAAAATATATATCAAAATAATTCTATCATCCATGAAAATATAGGTGGATGGTATTAGATGTATTATGGTATTTGAGACTGCTCGCTCTTCACTCCAACCTATCAACCACTGGACCAGACAGGAATGCTCATGATCGAAGATATCTCAATCCCAATGCTCATACTCTCCATTCTGGCGGGATACCTTCTCGGCATCGTCTCTGGATTGATACCGGGCATCCATACCAATAACTTCGCCCTCATGCTGGTCGCACTCGCTCCCATGCTGGGGGACTATGGGGTCTCACCCCTATACGCTGTGGTGGTGATCCTGTCAAATTCCATCACACATACTTTTCACGACGTGATTCCCGCCGTGTTCCTGGGTGCCCCGAACGATGATATGGCACTGGCAGTTCTACCGGGCCATCGGCTCCTTCTCGACGGCTATGGGGCCGAAGCTATCCGCTTATCTGCCATCGGCAGTGCGGGGTCGGTTGCGTTCTCCCTGATCCTTGCCATCCCTCTTGTAAACGCATTCAGCCGTGCCTACCCCATCATGCAGGCATATATGGGCTGGATCCTCCTGGGCGTATCGGTACTTATGATCATCACTGAAACAGGCGAACATGTCATCGGCCAGGGATCACTGGCACACTACCGGTACAAGTTCTATGCCTTGGTCCTGTTCATCATTAGCGGTCTGCTGGGGGTGTTCGCATTCCGGACAGAACATCTCATGGAACCGTTCATCGATCTCGGGTCTGCCTCCATTCTCCTCCCGCTACTCAGCGGCCTGTTCGGGGCCTCCCAGTTGGTGATCAGCCTGTTCTCGGGCTCACACATCCCGGACCATAACATCTCAAGAATGGAACTATCATCCCGGCGGATCGTACGGGGGATAGTCACAGGCAGCGCCGCCGGTTCTGTTGTGGCGTGGTTGCCCGGAATATCATCCGCCATCGCCACTGTCCTTGCAAGGCTGTTCATCAGAAGCGATTTTGACACGACGGACGGTCTGCATGATGACAGAGGATATGGTGACGACGATGAGGAACAAATGAACAGTTCCAAGGAGTTCATCGTGTCGGTATCCGGTGTCAATACGTCCAATGCGATCTTCGGACTCTTCGCCCTGGCAGCCATTGGCAAGACCCGCAGTGGGGCCATGGTTGCCGTCGACAAGCTCGTGGATGCAGCATCCTTCGACACTTCAATGATCATCCTGCTGCTGCTTGTGATCCTGGTCGCTGCCCTGCTATCCTATTTCTCCACCGTTGCCATCGGCAACAATATCCACCACCTGCTGTCAAGGATCAACTATTCCAGCCTCTGCATCGGCGTGATCGTGGGTCTTGCCCTGATGGTACTTGCATTTACCGGCGTCTTCGGACTGCTGGTCTTTCTCATTGCCACCCCCATCGGCATGTTTGCACCGTTCATGAATATCAGACGAACACATGCCATGGGAGTGATATTGTTGCCTGTGATACTGTACTTTATTTGATCATCAACTGGTCCTGATCATCCTCAAACCCCTCTATCATCGCAAGCATGTTCTCCTTGATGCGCTTTATCGCCTGGATACCATCACCACCCAGATCGATAGGAGCTACGCCTTCAAGATCGGCACGCACGAACTCCTGCGAATATGGGATCTCGCCCAGGATCCTGATCCCGAGTTCCTCCAGATACGGTCGCATGTCGGCGGAGGTGCCTTTGCTGATCACTGCCGCCAGATGCTTGATGCCGATGCCTTCGGACAGTTCCTTGATACGTGTAGCAGTCTCAATTGATCGGCGCCCGGGTTCCACTACCACGATCATCAGATCGATGCCCCGGGTGGTCCCACGTCCCAGATGCTCGATCCCGGCCTCCATATCCATGATCAGGGCTGAGCCGTCCTTGAGTACCACATGACGCAGCAATGCACGCAGGAATGCCGAGGCCGGACACATGCATCCACTGCCTCCTTTCTCGACCGTGCCCATGACCAGCATCTTGACATTGTCCGGCCCTACAACGCCGAAGTTCTCCACGACATCGTCCACCTTTGGATTGTACTTGAACATGCCACCCTCCTGACCCGCACGCTCGTTGATCATATCCTTATAATCGGTCAATGGACGTGGCGGATCGGTGATACCTATGGCAGATGCCAGGTTCATGTCCGAGTCCGCATCGATGGCAAGGACATCGTATCCATCCCGGGCAAGCAGTCTTGCCAGTGTCCCGGACAGGGTGGTCTTGCCCACACCTCCTTTTCCTGTAATTGCGATCTTTACCACTTATATCACCTCAGATATATGATCTGCAACTTCATGTCCTGTCATATAATTAATAACTCCATATCCTTTGATCATTTTATGGTCCTGACCATCTCGATCACTTCGGCCATCTCCTGATCGCCGTACACTGTGGCGATAGTTCGCTTAAGCGTATCTATTTTCAGATCGAACGCACCATCCGGCACGATGGCGAACACGATCACGGTTGAGTCCGGTGTTGACCATAGCATCAGTGTACCCATTACACTGATAGAGGAAACATCTGTATCGATCCTGCCACTGTAGGTATTGGAGGTCGTGGTGGACCCATCATTGAGAGCGATCTCCATGCTCCCGACCTTGCTTAAGTTCTGGATGTTGTTAGCCTCTGTAACTGTTTCCATCAGTGAATCGATCATTCCGGTGATCGGTCCGGAGGGCAGTGTCACACCCGCAGGCAGCATGATGCGCATGGTAGTCATCTGTGAACTGAATACAGGAACCTCCATGACACCCTCTATTCCCATACCCGCCATTGCATCCTGCATCTGTGACGTAATCTCATTGGACAGACGCTCGTCCGTATAGGCACTTTTTGCAGTACTGACCATCAATGTGGTGTTTGCTACAGTTAACTCCTGACTATCATATCTCACATCTTCAGCCTGCACCCATTCGTATTCGTTCAGGGCATCAGCACTGACACTGGCAGGCGTCACATCAGGTGTTTCAAGGCATCCGGATGTGATTGTAAATGTGACCATAGACAACAGGATCAGTATCATGAAATTATATATGGTTTTCATTCAATTCCCTACCGGTATATTCCTCTAGGATCCCTTACAGTAAATCCTATGGATTTCCTTACCATAAATAATTCCTATACATTTTAAAACTATGCTACTCGTGAAAGAGCAACTGCTGGACACTGGCTGCTGCCATAGAATATTTTGCTCTGCAACGCTCCGAATAACGTTAGAAGGCTATGCCTCTTACCAGATAATGTGTAGTGGGAAGAATGGGTGATGCTATCGCATACATGGAATCTACTAAGAACAAACATAAATATCTTCACGCCTAATTATACGATATGACCGGAAACACCTTTGGACATTCATTCAGGATCACAACGTGGGGAGAATCACACGGGCGTGCCCTGGGAGTGGTGATCGATGGAACCCCCGCAGGCCTGCCCATTGATGAGGACGATATCCAGTCCGAATTGAACCGCCGCCGGCCAGGCCAGAGCAGGATCTCCACGCCCCGCAGCGAAGCCGACCGTGTGGAGATACTGTCCGGCGTGTTCGAAGGCAGGTCCACCGGTACTCCCATATCGATGCTTGTGTACAATAAGGATGCTGATTCCAGTGCCTATGACAATATCAAAAACACGCCACGTCCGGGACATGCGGACTATCCGTACCAGATGAAATACGGAATGCGGGATCATCGCGGAGGAGGGCGGTCATCCGCACGGGAGACCATTGGCAGGGTAGCTGCCGGGGCTGTCGCCAGGAAACTACTCCGCACGGCTGGGATAGAGATCGTGTCCCATGTCATCGAACTGGGTGGTGTCAGGGCAAAGGACATGGACGGGACCATGGACCTTGATACGATACGTACGATACGGGGGAATGTCGATAAGACGATCGTCCGGTGTGCGGATCTGGATGCTGCCGAAGAAATGATCACGCAAGCTGACGCCGCACGTCAGGATGGGAACAGTATTGGGGGTATTGTTGAGACCATTGTGATGGGAGTCCCGGCGGGCCTTGGAGAACCTGTGTTCGACAAGCTGGATGCTGATATCGCAAAGGCGATGATGGGTATCGGTGCTGTGAAAGGTGTGGAGATAGGTGCGGGTTTCGAGGCCGCAAAAATGAAGGGGAGCCAGATGAACGATGCCTTCGCCATCGAGGACGGAGCAGTGGTGACCCGGACGAACAATGCCGGCGGGATACTCGGCGGCCTCTCTTCCGGGATGCCCATTATCTGCCGATGCGCTGTCAAACCAACGCCGTCCATCTCCACAAAACAGCAATCTGTGGACATGATCCAGATGGTCGAACAGGACATCATCATCCAGGGACGGCATGACCCCACGATACCACCGCGCATGGTCCCGGTCGCAGAGGCCATGATGGCTCTGGTGCTGGCTGATCATATGATCAGGAGCGGGCACATTGGGCCGAATACGCTGCTTGCGGAATGAAAACAGTCTTCTGAACATTGGCGTATCCGGGATCCCGGTAAACCGATATAAATATAACTGCACCACCCCAGTCGTGGTGGTGCAATGCCAGTACAGAGAGAAGCAGGTGCTTCCCTACATCATTTCGCCGTTACTTCCTCGTCCTTCTATACGCCAATCCTACCAATCCCAGCACAACAATACCCAGTCCAGCCGTGAATCCTGGCAGACCGGTATC
>JAYEHR010000061.1:0-3322 GCA_034659615.1 Methanobacteriota archaeon
TCTTAGAAATACTCGTTGACAGTTCCTGCAGCTTTCGCAAGCAGGTCTGCACATGCCTTCAGGTCGTCCATATCCAGTACTTCCACAGGGGAGTGGATGTATCTGGTCGCCACACTGAGAGTACTTGAGGGGATGCCCTCACGGGTCAGGTGTATGGATGTGGCATCCGTAGTGCCGCCATCGCCCACGTCCAGCTGGTAAGGGATCTCATTTGCCTCAGCGGTTTGCCTCAGCCATTTTACCACTGTCGGATCGGCTATCAGTCCGCGTCCTCCGGCATCCACTACTGTGATCACACCGCCTTTTCCGATCTCCAGTGCAGAATCCTTCTTTTCGATCCCGGGATGGTCACCTGGGATGGTCGTATCGACTGCTATGGCGACATCGGGCATCAGTCCAAAGGCTGACGTGCGGGCTCCCTTGAGTCCGACTTCTTCCTGTACGGTGCCTACGGCATAGATCGTGGCATCAATATCCATTTCCGAGATCTGCCTCATGGCATCAATGAGCATGGCAACGCCGGCGCGGTTGTCGAAGGCCTTGCAGGTGTACAGCCCGTTGGCAAGGGGGGCGAATTGCCGGTCCATGGATACGGGTGTGCCCACCTCAACACCCAGGGCTTCGGCATCGTCCTTGTCCGTCGCACCAATATCGATGAACATATCCTCGGCCTTGACGGGTTTTTTCCGGTCCTCGTCCTTCATCACATGCGGCGGTTTCGAACCGATGACACCGGTGATGGGGCCCCTGGTTGTGTGTACGACCACACGCTGGCTGTGCAGGGTCTGATCGAACCAGCCACCGATGGTCACGAAACGCAGGAAGCCCTTATCGTCGATGTACTTGACCATCAACCCTATCTCATCCATATGGGCGGCCAGCATGATGGAGGGGCCGGTTCCCTTTTTGGTACCGATGAGGTTGCCCATGTGGTCGGTGCGTATCTCGTCGACGTAAGGACGTATCTCTTCTTCCATGATCTTTCTGATATTGTTCTCATGGCCGGATATTCCATGTGCATTGGATAATTTCTCGAGTAATGTCTCCAGTTGGTTCATAGCTGATCAGTGTGGTAATTGGATTCGGAGGATATAAAGTTTAAGTCAGGAAGAGGATCGTTGGTAGAAACGCAAAGAAAACGAGTTGAGTATTGGAATATGAATGATGAAAAAAAGAAAATAGTGAGAGGGGAGTTAATTACTCCTCTCTGCGGCGCTGGAAGAAGAATGCCAGTCCAAGAATTGCTGCTATTGGAAGAGCAATTGTTGGGAATTCCGGGACCTCAATGGTTCTTGAAGCAACAGCGGTCTCAACGGTTCCGCCACCGGCAGTAATCTCTACATAGTACTTACCGTCCATTGGGGAGCTTGCACCGTTGACTATTGTTATCGCGCCAACATCAGTATAGGTCTGTGATGTTGGGGTAACACTGGCCGGAGTCGTGACCGTGAGATCACTTGCAGCAGCACCTGTGCCACCTTTTACAGTAACTGTGTGACTGTATGCAAAGCTCTGGTTCACATCCCCTGGCAGGATATTTGTCATATGGTAGCTCAGGGTTATTGATTGACCGGGCTGAATGATAAGTGGGTTTGGAGCCGGACTTACCCCGACTGCGTCATATAGGGCAGCATTATATGCTGCGGCTGTACCTGTCATAGCAACGATCGCTATGATCAATCCTAGTATTATTCGTCTCATGGTGTACCACCTTCTTAGCTATACATTAATTGAATACATGTTGTAATATGCACACATAATATATAAACATTATGAATAAATATAAGATGTGATGAGTATCATTATTATGATGTGTTCTGCAAACCCTTCTATTATGGACATTAGGTACATATGATCTACTCTGGTTGAGCATTGTTCAATGTACTTGACGCTTACGTTTACAACGCTGAACGTGCTGGGATCGTCCAATATACTTCCATTCCTGTTTCCTCCGTGGCGGTACATTTTGCATCAACAGCTCATTGGTCTGTGGGATGCTCTCTGTTAGCCAGCAGTGCAGGTACTGTTCAAGAGCTGTACTGTATTGTATCAACAACAGTATTAGTGTTGTTGGCATGATCTGTACCTATGATCTCTACAACATGGGTTGTGGGCAGATCCACATCGTATTCCCCGGACCATTTGATGCCATCGGATGATGTCATCTCTACGTTCCTTCTGGAACCAGATCCCTTTGGGATCACCAAACAGGTACATTTCTCAAGTGGTTTAGAGGAACGAACGGTCAGCCAGGTAAGTCCTGCAGATGGATTTGGCCGAATGTCCAATGTGAGGGTGGGGGCAGTAGTTTCAATTGATGTGTGAGTGTCGGCTGTATTGTGCTCAATTTCCCAATTGCCAACATTGTCTACAGCCCTTGAACGGAAATAGTACGTAATGCTGCCTTTTCCTTCAAAGGTTCTAGACGTGGTTTCTGTTGCCGCGATCCAATTTGTCCAGTTAACTCCATCAGTACTATAGTCCACAGCAAAATAATCGATGCCCGACCCCACATCAGTTCCACTCCACTGTACGTTAAAGTTCGTGCTGCTCATATATTCGTTGAGTGGAAGCACCTGTGACGATGGTGGGTCAAACTCAACCGTCCCCTCGTCTGATACATATGAGGAGAGTTCGGAAAGAGGCAAGATCGCAACGTCATCCCAATATATCTGTACAGGATGCATGTTCGAATGCCCGTTCTGCTTCAATTGCAGGGAGATGGTGTTATCACCCTGGTACAGGGTCACAGGGATCTGGACATGCTGCCAATCCTCATTGCCGCCGATACCATCCTCCCATATCAGGATATTGTTGATGAAGATCTTTTTGAACTGGGTATCCTTATCTTTCGCGACATCGGGCGTGAAGGAATCCTTCACGAAGGCTGAAAGTACAAAGGTCCCGTAATTCTCTGATCGGAAGGTATTTGATATAGTGTGTAACTGGTCATTGAAATGTGGAAGCTGTCCTTCTGATGAAGAATTGAACGAAAAGGCGCGGGATCCATAGGTCCCGACACCTTTTACGTAGCTCCCATTCACCGCACCGGTATATGATATGAAGTTCCAACTGTGACTTTGCTCCATGTCACCGTTCCCAACGATCGGGACAGTCAGGTCTTTAGAATCCTCTGCCATTTCCTGGAAGTATTCAGCAGAGAAATTATGTGTGATCCATAGATGGACGGTTCGATAGGGAGCGCCACCTATGTCTTCTTTGAAAAGGGCAAATTCCAGTTTGGACTTGCCTTTGCGGATCTGGGTAGGAGCATAGGTAATGTCCTTCTGCCATTCCATCTCGTCGGGTATGGACACATTGA
>JAYEHR010000062.1:0-15569 GCA_034659615.1 Methanobacteriota archaeon
TTACCCATTTCCCATACTATATATACATAGACAACAATCCTTCCCTGTGGACAAAAATCTGGTACGCTCAGCCACCGTGGCCGACAGGTATCAGATGGTCCCAAAAGACAGATAAAATATAGGGGAAACACTATGTCAAAACTAATACTATACAAACAGGAAACAGGAACCGTAGATCCCGCAGTCGCTTTTTCCACAGTCTTTGACAGACATGGCCATGTGTTCAGGACCCGGATGTATCGCCTATACCCAGGGCATGCATACAACCGTGGAGAATGAACATATAATCCACAGGAAAAGGAATATGAAGGACAGAACACTCGTCTACCTGCAGCCCAGTATAGATGACTCATCGCCTCTGCTCTTTTCGATCCAGATGGGAGCCGACGGACAGATCAGCGATGGTCATCTGTACAGCATTGTCCGTACGGACAGGGCTGAACAGAATACATGAACTCGATTTGAACCATTCCCATTCAGTACTACCTGAATGGATCTTTTTTTTTACGATCCCCACGATACGAAACTAGGCGTAGCCCTTGCAATCTCGTTCTTTTCTGTAAGCTTATGTAGTAGTAAGACCAATCCAACTACCATGGAAAATGATAACATCATCACTGCCGTCAATAACATCCTGCAAAAGAACAACTCGGATGCCTTCCTGATGAGAGGTGATTCCAACGATGCGGACCTGTATTTCTCAACACATTTTCTCACCTCTGACCCTTTTACCTATGTCCAGACAAAGGGTAAGACCGAGATCCTCCTGGTCCCGGACATGGAAAAGGGACGGGCCAAGATGGAATCCAGGGTCCTGGAGATACGCACTCTGGAGGACTATGGGTATCGCACAAAGGTGAAGGCAACAAAGGATGGACCCCTTGCCTACTGCGAAATCCTGGCAGAACTGCTGCAGCAGGAGGACGTCAGGAGAATACTGGTGCCCTATGATTTCCCGCACTATACTGCCCAGACCCTGAAGGAGAGAGGATTCACGGTCACACCCATACAAAGCCCCTTCCGAGAGATACGGGCACAGAAATCGGAGGCTGAGATCGGGAACATCCGGTCGGTCCAGAACGCCTGTGAGCAGGCCATGGGTGCTGCCATCGAGGCGATATCCACTGCCGATGTGGTGGATGGTGTGCTCTTTGAACAGGATGAGGAACTGACATCCCAGCACATAAGGGCAACCATCGAACATCGCCTGCTGGACTATGGTTGTGAGGCAGAAAGTACCATTGTTGCATGCGGTAAGGGATCAGCTAATCCGCACTGGGAAGGAGAGGGAGCACTGCTGGCCAATGAGCCCATCGTAATCGATATCTTCCCGCGCAGCAAGACGAACCGATACTATGCGGACATGACCCGCACGGTGATCAGGGGTACAGCATCCGATAAACTTGAGGATATGTACAAGGCCGTGGTGGCAGCACAGGACAAAGGTCTGGAGATGGTCCGCCCAGGTGTGACGTGTGGCGAGGTGCACAGTGCCGTCTGCGATGAGCTGGAAAAACGAGGATATGCCACCACCCGAAACAACTCGCAGGTAGGTTTCATCCATTCCACCGGACACGGTGTAGGACTGGACATACATGAGTTCCCCAATGTGGGCGACAATGATATCGCACTGAAAGAAGGAAATGTGATCACCATCGAACCCGGGCTCTACTATCCTGATGTTGGGGGATTGCGCATGGAAGACCTGGTGGTCGTGACCACAGACGGTTGTGAGAACCTGAACCATTTTGAAAAGAACTTTGTATTATCAGACTAAAACCCAGATCATTCTAAACTGTAACGAAGGTGTATATCATGGCAAATAAGATCCAGGAAATCGAAGAGATCATTACGAAATATGTGCAAGCCGGCGAGATCCTATCAACGGTACGGGAAGAGGCAAAGGACAAGATCAAGATAGGAGCTGCCCTCCTGGATGTTGCCGAGTTCGTTGAGCAGAAGACCATCGAACTTGGGGGGATGCCCGCATTCCCCTGCAATATCTCGCGGAACGAGGAGGCTGCACACGCCACGCCCTGCGCCGGTGATGAGACGGTATTTGGCAAGGATGTGGTGAAGCTGGACCTCGGGGTGCATGTGGATGGATATATCGCCGATTCTGCCATCTCCGTGGACCTGACCGGTACTAACCAGGACCTTGTGGAGGCCTCAAAGGAGGCACTGTACGCCGCCATCGATCTGATCAAGAGCGGAGTGAACACCGCACAGCTGGGTGCTGTGATCGAGGATACGATCCACGGCTATGATCTCAAACCCATCGTGAACCTGACAGGCCACGGGCTGGCACAGTACATGGCCCATACCCCGCCAAGCATCCCGAACCGGCACATCGGTCACGGGGTGATCCTCAATCAGGGGGACATCATTGCCATTGAGCCCTTCGCTACCGATGGGGTCGGCAAGATCGCAGATGGACCCTGGGCACAGATATACCATGTGATCAATAACAAACCGGTACGCATGCCTGCTGCCAGGAAACTCCTGAAGGAACTCAAGCAATACAGAACATTACCCTTCGCAAAACGATGGCTTACTTCCGATAAACTGGACCTGTCCCTGATGCAACTGGAACGATCAGGCATTGTCACCTCATATCCGGTACTGCAGGAGGTTGGTGGCGGTCTTGTATCACAGGCAGAACATACGGTGATCGTCACGGACGATGGGTGTGAGATCACCACGCAATAACAACGGAGGAGAATGTGAGATACATACCCATCGTCCTGGCGATCATGGCCACGCTGCTACTGTTTGCAGTACCGGCCTGTGCTGGCATCACCTGGGAGAACAACATTACCGTGCGCGACAACGGGATGACCTGGACGTACGAGGAGGAATATAGAGATACAGTCTCCCTTCTCTACCGCAACTATATCGATAGCGGGATCGGTAACAACGATAGCTATGTCAGTGCCTGGGAGGTACTGATGGTCGATTGCGCCACCCGCAAGAAACTGCATGATTCCATCATCAAAGAGATGGACGTGGAGATGGACAATTCATCAAAAGGGATCCATGTCACCGGTGTGGATGCAGAGATCTCACACGATGTCCTGGGACGGACCACAAAGACCGATCCCATCGGCAATACCTACCTGATCGAGTATGCTTTTGACACCTCCCCGTTCGTAGAGGGTGCGAACATCAGTTTCCGGGGAGAGCCCTGGAGCAATGTGACCATTGCCATTCCTGACGATGTACAGATACGCACGAGCCAGGGAGTCGAGAACCGGACCCGGGTGTCCGGCAATAATCTGACAGCTATCAAAGGGGTCTTTGGTAGTGCGGGATCGATCATCGTCACATTTGGGGATGTCTGTTTCCATACCACCAAAAATATTAATCTGAATTAAAGAGATGGGTGAGTATATGATTATTGAACAGATACCTCTTGAGAATGGAACCGCCCTGGGACTGAAGTTCGAGATGCAACATGCTGCACTCCTTGTGATCAAAGCGGACAGGGGCTTTGTCATGTGCGGATACCTGAATACCGAGATAGCCCAGAAACTCGGGGATGTCGCTGCCCGCGTAAGCGGGGTTGATAGCTTTGAGGATGTCCTGAATGCAACGATCAACGATGCCACAGATGCTGCACGGGAACTTGGGGTCCAGGAAGGGATGAACGCACGGGACGCTCTTGAGCGTATGTTCTGACCGGATACCTCTGGCTACTTGCTATTGAGCCCCCCATTATCATGTTGTACGCATTCGAGCTGTCCGGAGAGCATGACCAGTTGCCCAGAGCCGAGGCTCTTGCCTGTCTCGATGTGGAAGAACTGGAATATTCAGAGCATGCATTCTTTGACCAGTGTCTTGTGGTGGATATCTCCAGTGAGGCTGCCCTGGTGGAAGACAAATTACGCTCGATCGCGGACAGACTTGCGATGTGCCACCACGTGCTGAAGGTGGCAGGCATCTGCCCGACCGACCCTGATACGATCCGTGAGATGGTAGAGGATACTGACATAATCGACCATATCGCCCCCGGGCAGACCTATGTTGTCAGGGCCAAGCGGATCAAGCATCATACGGATGTCAACAGTGCACAGCTTGAGGGCCGGATAGGCGGAAGCATCTACCGCAAGGGATTCAGTGCGGACCTGAAGAATGCGGATGTGGTGTTCCGCCTGATAATGTCCGAGCAGTGCGTGTTCGGCTCGATCGTTGCGTCCATCGACCGCAGTGCCTATGAAGCCCGGGCACCCCACAAGAAGCCGTTCTTCTATCCGGGTGTGCTGATGCCCCGTGTAGCCCGGGCACTTGTGAACATGGCAGGGATCAGATCGGGGGATGTCGTGTTCGACCCCTTCTGCGGCACCGCCGGGATGCTGGTGGAAGCCGGCCTGATCGGTGCCAGTACCGTCGGGCTGGAGGTGCGGGCAAAGATCCTTGCCGGTGCACAGATGAACCTCGAGTGGTTCGACACCGATCATTCTCTGATCGTGGGCGATGCCTGTCGGGTGCCGCTGGTGGACGAATGTGTGTATGCCATCATCACCGACCCACCCTACGGCCGCTCGGCCAGGATCGAGGCGGAGTCACTGCACCACCTGTACGAGGCATCGTTTGCAGAGATGTACCGCGTCCTGGTACGGGGAGGCACTGCCGTCGTGGTCTCTGAGATGCCTGTGGAGGAATACGCATTGGACGTGGGGTTCGTGATCAGGACGGAGTATGTGCAGCGGGTGCACCGGAGCCTGACCCGTCTGATCTCGGTGCTGTACAAGGAATGAGTGGATCCATGTGATCCAGGAGCGGATGTGAGTGGATATCGAAGAAGTTGTGAAAATTCATGCAAACCCTTCAGGGGAAGAAGGGAGAAATGTGGGGCTTGAGATGAACGAGCATCATTATGACCTGTGGAAATGGGGTATTGACCATATTTCCGTTGAGCCGGATTCATGGTTACTCGATGTTGGATGCGGCGGTGGACGTGCTATAAGTATTCTTGCAGATATGATGGAGCATGGTAAGGTTTGTGGTATTGATCATTCCAGTGAGATGGTCGGTCTTGCTGCCGAGCTGAACAGGGGTGCGATCTACAGTGAACTTGTGACCATAGTACGTTCATCGGTTTCAGAGTTGCCGTTTACTGATGACATGTTCGATATCGTCACAGCTTTTGAGACATGCTATTTCTGGCCGGATATCATAGAGGACCTCAAAGAAGTCAGGCGTGTGCTAAAAGATGGTGGCATGCTTCTGATGGTCAATGAGATGTACGAGCATAGTACCTTTAAGGAAAGAAACTCACTTTTCACTGAAGTGGAGGGGATGAATATATTCTCACCTTCAGCTTACATGGATATGCTTGAAAGTGCAGGTTTCTCTTCGGTTATGGATATTGATGAGGTGCCGAAAAATAACTGGATAACTGTGATCGCAAGGAAATGACCGGATTCTAAATTTGTCGTCACAGGATTATGAGAAAAAGATAGTTCTTGATCTTTTAGTGAATTCCAGTGTTCTTCCTTAATACAACCCAGACCAGAACCCCTGCTAGAACGATCAGCAAACTGCTGATGTGGAATGGCGTTTCAAAACTAACATAACCTCCAAAAACCCCACCTATCAAAGGCCCCATTGCAACTCCTGCTGCCTGTGCACTGGTTATGATACTGACCTTGCTACTGACCTTCTGCTCTCCTGATAGTTCCACTGCAAGAGCAAGCAGGGGAGTCTCAACTGCTGCCATGGCTATACCCTGTAGTAACCTCAGGAAAATAAGGGAGTTCACATCATCTACATATCCTAGGGCATATACTATCAGGGCATTGAAGAAGATGCCTGCAAGGAGGGGGATTTTTCTTCCGAACCTGTCCGAGAGGATACCTATGGGTATCTGGAATACGATCCTTGAGATCACGTAGGCGGATATTGCTACTCCGAGCATGAACTCGCTTGCTTCAAGCCTTGTCTGATAGGCAGGTAGTAGAGAGAGTATGAGCATTATGCCCACAAGCATAGTGAACATGGCAATGGCGAGTATCTTGATGGTGAAAGAGCCGTCTGTTGGAGAAACATCTATGTTTTTTACCTCCGGTGCTTTTGTTTCTCTCACAAAAAGGACTATGAGAGTAGTACTTAACAGAACAAGCGCTGCACTGATGTAGAATCCAGCAACGAATCCATAGTAGGTCACAACAGCCCCGCCGAGAATTGAACCCATTCCAAAGGCTGCGCCCCGGAGGGTAGAGTAGATGCCGATTGCCTGCCCCCTGACCGTTGAAGCGGACAGGTGCACGACCATAGTAACGATCGCCGGAATGGTTGCACCTATTGCAATTCCCTGGACAATTCTGAAGAAAAGTATTGATTCAAAGTACCCTGAAGTGGCATAGACGTAACAGATAATTGCAAAGACTATGTAACCGATTGTAAGGAAAACCTTTCGTCGGTCAAGTCGCTCGCTCAGTTTTCCCATATATGGCTGGGAAAAGCAGTTCGCCAGCCCGAATACAGTTGTTGCGAGGCCTGCTTTGAGAACAGTCGGCATATCCTGCAGTATCAGGGAGTCCATGTTCGCAACGTACAGGGGGATCATGACTACCAGCATTCCGGTAGCAATGTCCTTGAAGAGCTTGGAGACGGAGAGGACGTACAGCTGGCGCTTGATCGGATGTTCAGAGGAAATCATATATTTACTTATGGTTCAATCCCTCGAATGAACCATTATTGTTGTTACATTTATCGACTCCAGAAATCCATGCGAATTGATCTTAATCTGATGTGCTATACTGATCCCTCATCATGATCTCCCCCATCACCTCGCCCATCACCCGATGATACACCAGATATTCCTGCACATGCCCATTCGCCCTGCGTATCGCATACCCGTCGTCCACCCACTCCGGTGGTTGTTGGTATTGCACGTCCATGAGCGTCAGGCCATAGGCAGGGGCCGGTTTAAGGCCCTCCTCGTAGGCTTCAGGATCCAGCATCTGCTTGAACCAGTCGAGGTCACGCACGCCGCTGCCTACCATGGCCAAAGCGGCCACTACCTTACGCACCATCTTCCAGAGGAAGGTTTTCGCCTCGATGTCGATCTTGATCAGGTTGCCATTGACTCGCACATCGATCCTGTTGACAGTACGCACGGTGATCTTATCACTGCCCGGTGTGCAGAAGTTCGCAAAATCGTGTGTGCCCAGCAGGAGTTTCGAGGCTGAGCGTATCAGGGAGATGTCATGCTGTTCGGCATGCAGGACATAACGATAGGCACGACTCGTTGCATGTCTGCGGGGATCGAAATCGTCCGGGACCAATGCGTGCGACCACGCCCAGATCGAGTTTGGCAGTTCATTATTGATCACGCGGGGGATCGAGAGGCTCGGCTTATCGGTGTCAAAGGCCACTACCTGCCCCATGGCGTGAACACCGGCATCAGTACGTCCTGAACTGGTGAAATTAGCAGATCTCGGATCGTCCATGATCCCGATCTTCTGGAGGGCACTGAAGACCTCGCCCTCTACCGTTGTCACATCCGACTGAACCTGCGAACCATAGTACGCGGATCCGATATATGCAAGTTTTAACGCAACTCTCATGCGGTTCACTCACAGCCGTTTAGGACCTTTTTCTATAATACACTTCCCGTATACATAAAACCAGGATCACGAACAGACACCCCAGCAGGAACCATACACTGAAATGGGAGAATATGTCATGCGACAGCAACCCGGAAGCAGGCTCTGCCATCTGTTCCATCCCCATCGTGGACAGGTTCTGACCCATATCCGCCGCAGGGGCGACTGTCCAGTTCATGGCGTTCTCTGCAGCCATGGGCATCCCCTCCATTGTTTCATTGTCAACGGGTGCTGTTACCTCATATAGCATGGGTCCTCCTTCATCTGCGGGCATATCCGCGGCAACCGTCCGTGCCTGTGGCATTTGTTCCAGACCAGATGGATGTGCATTCAGACCGAACATTGATGAACGTGCAAGGTGTTCGATCCCTGCGGCTGCAAAGATCGCTCCTGCAGCCATACCAAGATACTTCTTCAGCATCCCCATTATCGAGGAACGGTCCCTGTTACTGCTTCCCGGGACCACCACGATCAGTTTTTGTACCGGCTCGTATATCTTGATCTGCCTGCCCTTCTTACTCCATTTCGTATCCTTTACCTGTATCAGGTCGGATTCGATAAGGCCGTCGAGATTATACTTGACCGTGGTCAGCGGCATACCCAGTGAACTGGCAATTTCCGTTGCCGACATGGGATCCTGAGCCAGGAGCTCCAGGATCTTCAGAGATTTTTCATTGGAAAGTGCCTGTGTGATCTTCTTCGAATCCTCGTTCAAAGGGAGGATCAGCACCTTCTCCGAATTATCATCGCCATTTTCCATAGTACATGATATTCGGGTATTGATTGATAAGATTTCTGTAATGTTCGAATACGTTCGCACCTTAAATCTGCTTTAATAAGGCACACCATATTCTAATTTGTTATTTTCAATCTTATTGAAACCGATCAAATGACACATTTTGTCAGTATTGGAGCAAGAAGACCAACCATTTTAATGAATATAGTTCAATGACGTAATAGGAAAATGCATAAGTGGAATCCTTCCAAAGCTGTTAAACCAATTACGGGATGTAAATGTCAAACCGCAGCGGTTTATAGATGAATGATGGGCTTAACAGGTGGAATTCCATCACAAGTTTTTTAAGCCCATTAATTATACATAATTATATTCATAAGCGAGAGGTTGATTCTTGTGCCAAATAAAACGAGTATCCTAAAGAAAAATAATGCAAGTAGTAATCTGAATATAATTGTAGCAGTTGTTGGCGTAGTTGTAGTAGGTCTGCTTACGATTGTAGCAGCTTCAGGAATGGTCTATATTCCTGCCCTGACCGAAATACTAGGCACGGATAAACCGGTGGACCTTGGTGTGGAAGTTGATCCGATACTATTCAACAATATTATTGAAGAACAGGGCATGGACTTTAAGGATCCTGTTTCAGATTATCAGTTGACCAGTAACATAGTCTATTCTGATACGTCTCCAATGGATGTGAGCCTTTCAAGCTCTGACCTGAGCTCATACCTGCAGGCTACGAATAATGAAGGTTCCCTTAAAGACATACAGGTGAGACTTGGAGATGACAACCAGGCTGAGATGTCAGCTTACATTGACCTTAATGATCTGGGTTATGACTTTAAGGGACCCGTATATGCAGAGGGAAGTATTTCCAAGGCAAGTGATAATAGTATCAAGATAGACATCAACAGTGCAAAGGTAGGTCTCCTTCCACTTCCAGAAGGTAGTACTGAACAGGGAGCGCAGGAACTTGAGAAACTGATAAACTCCCATCTTGCAAAGATGCCGGGACTTAATATCGAAACTCTGGAGATATCTGACGGAAAACTCGATTTCAACGGTGATTTCCCCAGGACAGCAGATGTCATGGATGAGTAAAGCAGTTGCCTTTTCCGTCATTGTTACTTTTTTTCTTTTTGATCATACAAAACCTGTTATTGGCATTTACTATACCAGTGCATATCGTTAAACAGCGTCTCTGCCAAGTATTATGTCCGTACCGTAGAGCTTACTGATGAAGATTGCAAGGTTATGGACCTTCAGATTGACTAATTTTGTCCCAAGACCCATATGGCCGCAAACTTAAAGAACCGCCAATACAATCTATTGTAACTTTTGAGGCGATACCATGATAACAAAACAACAGATCTCCGATATCCTCCATGACTACGATACCGATGAACTGACGATCGCAACGGTCTGTTCTCACTCGAGTCTCCAGATATTTGATGGGGCACGCAAGGAAGGGTTCAGGACAATCGGGATCTGTGTGGGTCAACCTCCACGTTTTTATGACGCATTCCCAAAGGCAAAACCCGATGAATATATCATTGTTGATAGTTACCAGGATATGCCCAGCATTGCCGGGGAACTTGTCCGGAAGAATGCCATTGTCATTCCACACGGTTCCTTTGTGGAATATATGGGTACGGAGAACTTCGCAGAGTTCCCGGTCCCCACCTTTGGCAACCGGGCCGTCCTTGAATGGGAGTCCGACCGCAACAAGGAGCGGGAGTGGCTTGAAAGTGCTGGCCTCCACATGCCCAGACAGATCGAACCTGAGAATATCGACGGTCCCGTGATGGTGAAATACCATGGAGCAAAGGGTGGCCGTGGCTTCTTTGTTGCAAAGACCTATGAGGAGTTCCTGCGGAGCGTGGATGAGAGTGAGAAGTACACGATACAGGAGTTCATCGTGGGCACCAGGTACTACCTGCATTTCTTCTACTCCCCTCTGAAAACGGAAGGGTATAAGCTCAGCAATGGGACCCTGGAAATGCTCAGCATGGACCGCAGGGTCGAATCCAATGCCGATGAGATCTTCAGGCTCGGTTCCCCCAAAGAACTTGAGAATGCGGGTATCATCCCCACCTATGTAGTCACAGGCAACGTTCCCCTTGTTGCCCGGGAATCACTGCTTCCACTCATATTCTCTATTGGTGAGAAGGTTGTCGAACAGTCCCTGGATCTCTTTGGTGGCATGATAGGTCCCTTCTGTCTCGAGACAGTGTTCACCGACCAGCTCGAGATCAAGGTCTTTGAGATCTCTGCACGCATCGTTGCTGGCACCAATCTCTATACTTCTGGCTCACCATACTCGGACCTCGTTGAACCAGACCTGTCCACTGGCAAACGGATCGCACAGGAGATCAAACTCGCCAGGTCACTGGGCCGACTCGAAGAGATCCTTTCCTGATCGCCAACCCCCGAGTCGCGCCTCGGGAGGGCGCGGTCCGTCTCGCTAACGCTCGAGCGGACTGAATGAAATGAGATCTGGTATTGCAGCCAGTTTAATACTTTTTTGATCATGCTTACATCTGGGCCCTGACAATTGATCAAAGGGATGCATCACAAAGTCATGCCTGCAGCCATCCCCACAATGAACATCGAGAGGAGGGCTGCCACGGGTACTGTGATATTGTCATACTGGCTGGACCTGGCCTCTGCGATCATCCCGACAGCACTTCCGACCACGGCGAGAAATCCTGCGAAATAGATGCCGACCAAGGCTGCTGCAAGTATGCCGGCAACGGTGCCCTCGATCGTCTTGGAGCTGCCCCACAGGCATATCTTTCCGTGAACCCCCACGATGGTGGAAAAACCATCACCCAGGGTCAGGACGATGATCGATGCATAGCATATGCCTTCATCCACCCAGGACGCAAGCACCAGCAGGCTGAGAATCGAGAGGAGGTACAGCAGGGGATCGATGGCAATTGTCTTAGATTCTTCGCCGCACCAGAGAGTACGGACGATCTGGGGATGTTGTGTTCTGGGTCTGACGAGTTCAACGATCAAAAAGAGGAGAATACAGGCGATGAGTAGCTGGATCGCGAGGGTCCTGTCCGCAAGGACGGCTATGAATGGAAAAAGAGCACCGCTTATGTGAACAGACTTGCGAAGCGGCAGCCAGGAAGATACTGTATCCCGGGACGTATGAGGTGATCGTGGACGAGACATCGTTATCCGTACTATACACAGATACAAACGCATATATATTTGCTTCAATGATTCACACACAATGAACGATATGGACGGACATTTTACTGCAGGGGTTGTGGAACAACGTTACGTTCTGGGCCGACAGGACGAGGACGATACCGGGATCCTGCGCCTGGGGCGATACCTTGCCCTGGACAGTTCCACAGGCGCCCACGTGGCAATGGATGCACTCCGTCCCCATGCGGTCCTGATCTGTGGCAAGCGCGGGTACGGAAAATCCTATACAATGGGTACACTGGTCGAGGAGCTCACGCTCCTGCCGCCTGGTGTCCGGGAGAATATCACGCCCCTGATCATCGATACTATGGGGATCTTCTGGACACTCTCACATGAGAATACAGCGGAGACCAACCTGCTGCAGCAATGGGGACTGGAACCACATGGATTCGATGTCGATGTGTTCGTTCCTGCTTCAATGATCGACGAATACCGGAATCGCCATATCAATGCAATACCTTTTGCTATTCCCATATCACACATGGACGGCTATGGATGGTGCCGATTGTTCAATGTGGATGAGGTCTCTCCACTGGGAGTACTCCTGGTACGTATCATCGATGAACTGAAACACGCCCATGATCTCTTTGCGTTCGATGACATAATGGATGCCATCAGGGAGGACGAACGCTCGGATACCCTGGTGAAAAGTGCTGCTGAGAACTACTTCAGGACCGCTGTGTCGTGGGGAGTATTTCACAGGAAGGGAACGCCGATCACAGAACTAGTGGGCGGGAAACCAGCCGTGCTGGATGTGAGCACCATCGAGAACAGGGCCGTGCGTTCTGCTGTAGTCAGTATCATTGCCAGGGAGATATATGCCAGACGCCTGGAAGCACGGCGCTCCTACGAACGGATGAGCATGGGCGATATGGATGTCGAGAAAGGATTGCCCATGGTCTGGCTCTTCATCGACGAAGCACATCTCTTCATGCCGGCAGAGGAGAACACCCTTGCCTCTGATGTCCTGATCAATGAATGGATACGCCAGGGGCGCCAGCCGGGTCTTTCCATCATCCTGGCAACCCAACGCCCCTCGGCGATCCACCCGGATGTCATATCCCAGTCCGACATGGTGATCTGCCACCGCCTCACGTCCAGGGATGACATCGAAGCACTGGAAGCTATCCGGCCGACATACATGAAAGAGGATATCGGGCAGTCCATCAGGAAGATGGGGAACGAACGCGGAATTGCACTTATCGTTGATGATACCTCCGAGACCGCACACATCGTCAGGATGAGACCACGAATTAGCTGGCACGGTGGCAATGAACCCAGTGCCCTGGGAAAGGAGACAGATCAATGAAGATCAATGAAAGCGCAGATATGGTCATACGTACCTGTATGGGTGCAAAAGACAATGAGACCGTGCTCGTGGTCACGGATACAGGTACAGACCAGGAGATCGCCAGCGCACTGTACAATGCAGCAGTTGATACGGGATGTGAGACATTGCTCCTTATGATGGAGCCACGGGGCCAGCATGGCGAGGAGCCATGTACTATCGTTGCCGAGGCCATGTGCCGTGCGGATGTGGTCCTTGCGCCGACCTCACGTTCCCTTACCCATACAGAAGCCCGGCGGCGAGCCTGTGATGCGGGTGCGAGGATCGCGACCATGCCGGGTATCACCACCCGTATGATGACCACCGGGGGCCTGACCGCAGACCACCGGGTAATTGATGCCGCCGCCGAAAGGTTGCTTGAAGCGCTTTACGATACAACGACGGTCCATATCATGACCGAACTGGGCACGGACCTGGTGATTGATGTCCTAAATGGACAGTGGCTGGCCGATACGGGAATGTGTACCGCACCCGGTTCATTCACGAACCTGCCGGCCGGAGAGATATGCATCGCACCGCACAATGCCAATGGACGGCTGGTGATCGATGGTTCGATGGCAGGCCTCGGATTGCTGGATGATCCCCTCACCATCGATATCAAAGACAGATATGCAACAGAGATTAAGGGACCCAGGGCAGATGAACTGAAGCAGATGATCGATCAGGCCGGCCCGGGAGCCAGGAACATCGCTGAACTGGGTATTGGCATCAATCCGGCAGCATCGATCACCGGATCCATTCTGGAGGACGAGAAGGTCGGAGGGACCGTGCATGTGGCCCTTGGCGACAATACCTCCTTTGGCGGGGACGTGTCCGTTGACCTGCATCTTGATGGCGTTGTTACCGGCCCGCAGGTCCACGTTGACGGGAGACCACTGGATCTGGACATCTTCGTCGGGCGAAAAGTGATATAATATAAACGTGTTGTAAGCAAAACATTTAATGACTCTGATATAGTAGAGGATATAATTTGATACGATCAGATAAGAATCTGGTTATAACCTGATCATCGGTGATTAATAATGAAAGGAAATGTCTGGAAATTCGGAGATGATGTTGACACGGACGCGGTAATCCCGGGAAGGTACCTTGTGTTGAACACACCTGAGGAACTCGCACATCACACCTTCGAAGGTGTACGCCCTGATTTTGCTGGGAACGTAAAGAAGAACGACATGATCGTTGCTGGCAACAATTTTGGATGTGGCTCATCCAGAGAACACGCACCCATAGCCCTCAAGGGCACAGAGATCAGCTGCGTGATCGCAAAGTCCTTTGCACGGATCTTCTTTCGGAATGCTATCAATATAGGCGTGGCACTGCTCGAATGCCCTGATACCGACAGGATCGACGAGGGTGATGAGCTCGATATAGACCTTGCAAACGGTACGATCAACAATATCACGAAAGGTGAGACCTACCAGGCAACCCCACTCCCTGAGTTCGTTCGCGGGATCATGGATGCCGGTGGACTGATAGAATACACCAGAAAACTCATTGCATGAGTGAAAGGAGGATAATTCATGACACAATATAACATCCCAGTGATACCGGGTGACGGAATAGGACCCGAGATCATTGCAGAAGGACAGAAAGTGATCGATGCAGCCGGGGAACGGTTCGGTTTCGATGTTGAATGGGTAGAGTACCCACATGGTGCAGACCATTACCTGGAGACTGGGGAACTGATCTCAGAGGACAGCCTTGCTGAACTCTCGAACTACGAGGCGATCTACCTCGGATCCATCGGAGACCCACGGATCGCACCAGGGATCCTTGAGAAGGGGATCCTGCTGGCTGCTCGCTTCTACTTTGACCAGTACGTGAACCTGCGACCGATCAAGCTCCTGGAAGGGGTATGGTGTCCGATCAAGGATAAGACCCCTGCCGACATTGATTTCACAGTGGTCAGGGAGAACACCGAGGACTTCTACATTGGTATCGGCGGACGGGCAGAAAAAGGAACGAGCAAGGACCTGCTGGAAGTTTCCCGTACCCTGTACTCTGCCAAATTCGGCCTGGATATCGAGACCGATAGTGAAGAGATCGCCTACCAGATCGGCATGATCTCAAAGGAAGGCACCCAGAGGGTTATGGAGTATTCCTTCGACTTGGCAGAGGATCGGGGCAAACACGTGTCTTCAGTGGACAAGGCCAACGTGCTCTCTGACATCTACGGATTCTGGAGAGAGGAATTTGAAGCGGTTGCCTCCAAACATCCGGATGTTAAGACCGATTACAACTTTGTGGATGCCATCACCATGTGGTTCGTCAAAAACCCTGAATGGTTCGATGTTGTTGTGACACCGAACATGTTCGGTGACATTATCACCGACCTGGGCGCAATGGTACAGGGCGGCCTCGGTCTGGCACCAGGTGGAAACATCAACCCTGACGGTACAAGCATGTTCGAACCCATCCATGGTTCAGCTCCAAAGTACAAGGGACAGAACAAGGTCAACCCCATCGCAACCATCTGGGCAGGAGCAATGCTGGTGGAACAGCTCGGCGAGGTCGATGCTGCCAATGCCATTGTATCCTCTATCGAGCAGAATATCGTCGAGGCAAAGGTCCGGACCTACGACATGGGCGGTTCAGATGGTACGTCCGATGTTGGTGACGACATCGCAAGGATACTGCTTGCAGACTGAAA
>JAYEHR010000063.1:0-3284 GCA_034659615.1 Methanobacteriota archaeon
AGCTCGGGTTTATTGCAACCCGAACTTGACAATATTCCCATCGGCAAGAGCCTGGATCGACCGGATCGTCTCATCCCCGCCTTCCATTGTGAAGAGGTGTTTGAAACGCTTCTGCATTTTGAGATAATCCTCAACAGGCTTTGGCTTCATGATCTTCTTCACCTTTGTGACCTCGCCGTTCTCCATCTCATACAGGGGCCACAGTGCTGTTTCAACTGCCAGTTTTGCGATCTCCACGGTCTTGGAGCTATCGAATCCCCATCCGGTAGTACAGGGAGAGTGTGCGTGGATATAGGTAGGCCCTTCGGTATCGATGGCGGTCTTGACCTTGCGGATCATGTCCTTTGGATATCCAATGGACGTGGTCGCTATATAGGGAGCGCCGTGTGCTGCTATGATCGCAGGCATGTTCTTTTTCGGACGGGGGTTCCCTAAGGATACCTTCCCCGCCGGACTGGTGGTCGTGGATGCACCGAACGGGGTGGCACCACTTCTCTGGACACCGGTATTCATATATGCTTCGTTATCGATGCATACGTAGGTGAAATCATGTCCACGTTCAAAGGCACCGGATATGGAACGCATTCCGATGTCAAGGGTGGAACCATCGCCGCCCATGGCGATGATCTTGGTGTTGCCCATCTTTCCCATCGCCTTCAGGGCTGCTTCGATCCCTGAGGCAACTGCTGCGGTGTTCTCAAAAAGGGAATGGATCCAGGGGACCTCCCAGGATGATTCCGGGTATGGTGTGGTCATCACTTCAAGACAACCGGTCGGGTTTATGACGATACAGTCCTCCCCTGCTGCCATCAGGGTGAACTTGGCAGCCATCGCATCACAGCATCCTGCACAGCCACGATGTCCTGGGGCTAACAGTGATCTCATAACAACTCCTCCTTCAGATCGGCATATTGACTCTCCACTTTAACACCGGAGTCTGCCACTATTTTAGCCTGCTCGACGATACTTTCAATGGTGCTCATAGGAATATCACGGCCACCATGACCGATCATGAACCCTACCACAGGCACATCAATATCGGTATTGTACAGACAGGATTTCGTCTCGGTGCACAGGGCCCCTTCATTCAAGCCAAGAGAGATGTTCTTGTCAATGGGAACCACTACCTTTGCATCCTTCACGACCTTCCTGATAGCCTCTACCGGGAACGGTCTGAAGGACCTGATCTTCAGGAGACCGACCTTCTCGCCCTTGTCCCTGAGCTTATCAATAACATCCTTGATCGTGCCGATAACCGAGCCCATTGCCATGATGATGATCTCGGCATCCTCTGTCTCATACTCGTCGATGAGACCTCCATAGTATCGTCCAAAGAGATCATAGAACTCAGTAGCTGCATCCTCGATCTTTTTCACGGCATTGTCCATTGACTGTTGCTGGAGATATCTGAACTCGGTGTAGGATTCCGGATCAGCGAAAGCACCGAATGACATCGGATCCTTTGTATCAAGCACATATTCCGGCTCGAACGGTGGCAGGTATTCATCCACGAGATCCTGCTCAAGGAGTACCACCGGTTCATGGACATGGGACAGTATGAAACCATCCATACATGTCATTACTGGCAACAGGACGTCCTTATCCTCAGCGATCTTGTAGGCCTGTGCAGTCATGTCAGATATTTCCTGGGTATCCTCTGCATACAGTTGTATCCAGCCGGTGTCCCGCTGTGAGATCGAATCCTGGTGATCGTTCCATATATTGATCGGTGCACTGACTGCCCTGTTCACAATGGTCATGACCACAGGCAGCCTCATACCGGACATATTGAACAGCACCTCATGCATCAGCTCAAGACCCTGTGACGTGGTGGCCGAATAACATCGTGCTCCGGCAGCTGAAGAGCCCACCAGTGCCGAAAGTGCTGAGAACTCGGATTCGACGTTGAGATATTCACAGTTGGGTATCTCGCCGTCTGCCATGAACTGGGACAGGTCCTCCACAATGTGTGTCTGTGGGGTGATCGGATAGGCAGATATCACATTTGGCTTGCATGCCTTGACGGCACTCGCAACAGTATATGAACCTTCTGCAACGACCATCTTATCCTTGTCAAGATCACGTATCACTGCCATTATTTTTCCTCCAGGACCATTGTGATCGCATCCTTGGGACATTCATTTGCACATATCCCGCATCCCTTGCAGAAATCATAGTCGAACTCGAAATATCCGTCATCCCTTGGGAGTACCGACATGTCGGGACACAGCAGTTCGCACAGTTTGCATTTAACACATTTGTCATAATCGTAGACAGGTCTGAACGTTCTCCATCCACCGGTCTTGTTCACGATTGTCGAACCAGCTTTACAAACTCCACCTGGCAGTATCGTCATACTTTTGCCTCCACCATCATATCATACGCCTTCTGCATGGCTTCTGCATTCTTATCACCCATCTTACCAGGGAAACGTGCCTTTACTGCTGCCTTAATGGATTCTGCCTGGATCTCTCCTGTCGCACCCGCAAAAGCACCTAGCAGGACCGTGTTGACTATCGGACGGCCTATGATGTCAAGAGCGATCTTTGTCGCATTGACCGTCATGATCTTTGCATTGGTATTAAGATCGAATGCCTCCGGATCAAAATCACTGTTGATGATGATGATCCCATCGTCCTTTACACCACTCTCAACGCTGACAACTTCCAGCAATGTTGAGTCCTGGACGATCACATAATCCGGTTTGTATACCTGACTCCTGAGCCGTATCGGACTGTCACTGATCCTTGTAAATGCCTGTACCGGTGCACCACGGCGTTCCACACCAAAAGCCGGGAACGCCTGGCTGAACATCCCGTCATCGAATGCTCCGGCAGCCAGCAGCTCAGCAGCAGTTACAGAACCCTGCCCACCTCGACCATGTATTCGTATCTCTTTCATCTATATTCTCCATAACAATATGTATAATAACAACAACTTGTCGATCAATTGCAATATGAGATCCAGACCATTTCCTGCAGCATGTATAACCTATATCTGCAGGACAATCATCGAATCCTGTGTATCTGTTATCAACTCAAATATATGGCATTAGTTATAAGTGCAACGTTTAATCATGTATAATACTAATTATTATGTAGTATTTAGAGAAAATGTATAAAAGGTTGGCGTTGGAGAATTATTGTTGAGTACACTCAGTGATCCACACTGGGATCACACAGTATATCGAAACATTCAATGATCGAACTCACATCATCGGCGTCATTGAGCATCTGGCGTACCTTGCGACTACCGTCGAGCCCTCTGGTGAACCACTGCGCATG
>JAYEHR010000064.1:0-15363 GCA_034659615.1 Methanobacteriota archaeon
GTGTTCCATCCTGCGATGAAGAGGGTTGCAGGACCTCGAAAGGAGATCGGTGTCAGGACAGTATTCAACATGCTGGGTCCCCTTACGAATCCAGCTAATGCAGATGTACAGGTTGTAGGCGTATTTGACAGAGACCTGTGTGAACCCTTTGCCCACGTACTGAAAAAACTGGGTAAGAAACGTGCCCTGATCGTGCATGGAGATGGCATGGACGAGATATCGACCCTCTCCGAGACCTATGTCGCAGAGCTCAAGGACGATTTCGTGAGGACATATACCCTGACACCGGAAGAGCTGGGCATCAAGCGGGCCACAGCCAATGATATTGTGGGAGGCACACCACAGGAGAATGCCAGAGACATCATCTATGTCCTGAAAGGGGAGAAGGGACCAAAACGTGATATCATTGTGATCAATGCAGCAGCTGCTCTCTATGTTGCCGGATTGGCAGGGTCCCTGAAGGACGCCATCCCCCTTGCAGAGGAGACGATCGACAGCGGTAGGGCGCTGGAAAAGCTCGACGAGTTCAGGAAGTTTGTCTGAATACTCCCGGAGCCTACAATGCGACAGGTGACACGTGTAAAGATCTGCGGAATGCGCAGCGCAGAGGATATCGGACTGGCTGTGCGGTACGGGGCAGATGCTGTTGGTTTCATCACCGAGGTCCCGGTGGACACTCCACGCAAGCTCGACATCGCGACAGCCGCTCGTTTGATCTCACAGGTCCCGGTGTTCGTGGATCCGGTGCTGGTCATCATGCCAGGATCCGGTGAGCAGGCTGTGGAGATGATCGAAGCGACACAGCCCAGCATTGTCCAGATCCATAATCGTCTCGATGCGACCGGGTTGAACATCATACGCGAGAATACTGATGTTGATATCGTCCGCACATTCTCTATCCCGCGGGACAGGGAATTTATGGCAGAGCAGCTCATCTCGCAGGTAGGTGAACTCGTAGACGATCAACTGGTAGATGGCGTCCTGCTGGACACTTCGACTGGTTCTAAGGTAGGGGGCAGTGGCCTTACCCACGACTGGGCGATCAGTGAGGAGATCGTTAAGGGAGTCGATGTCCCCGTAATGGTTGCGGGAGGGCTGGATCCAGATAATGTGGGCGAGTGTGTGCGCAGGGTCAGGCCCTATGCTGTGGACACGGCATCAGGCATCGAGACCGATGGTGTCAAGGATGAAACGAAGATTGAAAGGTTCGTGAAAGAAGTGAGGTGCAAGATTTGATATCATTTGATCTGGACAACAGTGAGTTCAAGGACCTGATCCAGCAGAATGAGGGAGCAGCTCTGGTACAGTTGATGACAAATGTTGATATGATATGTTCACCACTCCAGCTATATACTCTCCTGCAGCAGGAGAGCGAATATTCCTATCTGCTGGAGTCTGTAGAAAAAGAGCATAGGCATGCACGTTTTTCCTTTGTGGGCGCATATCCGGACGTTGTTGTTAGCATCAGTAACAGGGAGCTGACATTACAATACTGTGCCGAATCGCAGCTTATTGATATGATCCGTGGTACGATCGTATCGGCCTGTGAGATCATATCCGATACTGAAGGTATACTGCGGGCACGTGTGAAGGATGGTCAGGACGTACTGGATGCACTGAGGGCGGTATTCCCAACAGCAGACGGTACATTGCTGCTGAACGGATCACGGTTCGAGAGACAGACGTTCCTTGGGGGTGCCATTGGTTATAATGGATATGACATGGTCTATGACTGCTGGTTGGACGAGGTACGCCGGTTCGGATCGAACACTCCTGATATGCAGTTCATGTTCACGACCCAGACGTTCGTGTTCGACCACATGACCGACGAGGTATATATCGTGGTCACACCACCTGTGGACAGGGAATGTGATACAGAGTCAATATACCAGCATTCGCTGGACTCTGCCGGGCAGATGTATGATCGTCTCGTACAGGCATCGGACGTGGACATCGAGGCGCAGATATCTGCCACTCCCACCGCAACGGCGGGCGTGGAGTCAGTCTGTAGCATGGACCAGAAGACATACGAGGATGCAGTAATACGTGCCAAGCAGCATATAGTGGATGGGGATATCTTCCAGGTGGTGGTGTCCCGGCGGTGTTCTATCACCACTGAGCAATCTCCCCTGGAACTGTATCTCACACTTCGAACGATCAACCCCAGCCCCTACATGTACCTGTTCAGGTTCAAGGACCTGAGTATTGTGGGTGCCAGTCCCGAGACCCTGATGACCGTTTTTGAACGCCGGCTCATCACCAATCCCATCGCTGGCACCTGTCCCCGTGGTTCAAGCGAGGAGGAGGACGAGGAGTATGCTCGCAGGATGATGGGCGATGAAAAGGAAAGGGCTGAGCATGTGATGCTGGTGGACCTCGGGCGTAACGATGTGCGTATGGTCTCAGAAGGAGGGTCGGTAACTGTGGACGAGTTCATGAGCGTGGTGAAGTATTCCCATGTGCAGCATATCGAAAGCACGGTGAGTGGTCAGTTACGTGAGGAGTGCGACCAGTTCGATGCCACACGTGCGATCTTCCCGGCAGGTACCCTGTCAGGTGCCCCCAAGATCCGGGCCATGGAGCTCATAAATGAGCTCGAGACCACATCCCGGGGAATCTATGGTGGAGGCGTCGGTTACTATTCCTGGAACGGGGACGTTGATCTTGCCATTGCAATACGCACGGCGATCCTTGAGGGCAATGTGGCCCATGTGCAGGCAGGTGCAGGCATCGTCGCTGACTCGGTGCCGTCCTCGGAGTTCGAGGAGACGGGGGGCAAGATGGCAGCAATGCTCAGCTGTCTGGGAGGTGGACAATGAAAGTCCTGTTTGTCAATAATCGCGATTCCTTTGTCTGGAACCTTGTGGACTATGTATCGATGTTCGAATCGGATACAGTGGTGGTACCGAACACGACATCCATCTCCGAGGTAAGGGATATTGGTCCCGATGCCATAATTATCTCGCCTGGCCCGGGTAGTCCTGACCATCCACGGGATATTGGGCAATGCCTGGCGATCGTCCGTGAGTTTGGAGCGACCATCCCAATACTGGGTGTGTGTCTTGGTCACCAGGCGATCAATACTGCATTCGGCGGAACCACAGGACATTCGACAAGCGGTCCAGTCCATGGGAAGACATCTTCGATCACCCACAACACGTCAGAACTGTTCGTGGGTATACCTAACCCCTTTGAGGGTGGGCGGTATCATTCGCTTGCGATCAGGGAACTGGCACCGGACCTGGATGTGATCGCACGGACGCAGGACGATATCATCATGGCCATCAGGCATCAGGTGTACCCGATCTATGGTGTCCAGTTCCATCCGGAATCAGTGCTCATGTTAGACGGATTGCGGCTCATCGAGAACTTCCTGAGGATTGCCGCGTCCATGCATAAGCATTAAAGTTCAGAAGCCCCTATTCTTAGCTATGTTGATAGGGCTTACCGGAACACCGGGTACAGGCAAGACGTCTGTGAGCAGGCGTCTTGAGGATGAGTGTGGATACCGGGTGATCCACCTCAATGACCTGATCAAGGAAGAACATCTCTACAGTGAGATCGATGAGATAAGGGGCTCTGTCATTGCAGACATGGACCGCGTCGTAGATCGCATCAGTGAGCTGGTGGACGATCCGGACGAGGTGGTGATACTGGATAGTCATCTCTCACATCATGTTGCTGATACTGTGATCGTGCTACGCACTGCTCCGGATGAGCTTAAACGACGGCTGGCATTGCGTGGATACAACGAGGACAAGATCGGGGAGAATGTGGAGGCTGAATGCCTGGATGTGATCCTGGTAGAATCGGTTGAGTGGTGCAAGAATGTCTTTGAGGTCGGTAACACCAGAAGACCTGTTGAGGATGTGGTCGCAGCTATTGTTGAG
Source organism: Methanobacteriota archaeon (assembly GCA_034659615.1). Classification (GTDB taxonomy): domain Archaea; phylum Halobacteriota; class Methanosarcinia; order Methanosarcinales; family Methanosarcinaceae; genus JAIOTO01. The sequence goes on from JAYEHR010000064.1 coordinate 3,891, forward strand.
ATCATTCAATGCCTGCCCGGTGGAGACCTGGATCGTCTGGATAAGTATCAGCCGGGCTCATTTGACTGGAGTGAAGAGATCCCCTGATGTTTACTGCCTCATTCCATGCAGTCTGTATCAGATACGTTCTTCAGGCGTTTGACACCACCGATTTCCTCGATGACATCGGCAACTGCCTTAGGGACCAGATGGTGCCATTCTTCACCTTCCAGCATCCTTCTTCGTATCTCAGTACCGGAATACTTATCCCTGATGTATAGGGGTGGCTGTTTGACCTCGACCCCTGCTTCTTCGAAGAGCTGTATGATCAGGGGGTTGTTGGAATAGACGATGTCAAAGGGAGGGGTCCTTGAAGTGACATAGGATACCCACACAGCATTCTGCTGCAGGTCGTCAATGGGAAGGGCATAGTGCTGAATGTCTGCATCCTCAAGAGCATGCCTGATCATCATGGTACGTTCACCTGCGGTGAACGGATTTGACGTTTCGTGGCTGCGTTGAGCGCTTCCGATACCGATGACCAGTTCATCTACCTCTTTACTGATGTTGGTGATGATTGACTCATGTCCTTTATGGAACGGCTGGAAGCGCCCAATGTAGAATGCTCTTTTCAGATGCATGGCTGTGTAGCATTAACGTATGCCATTGGTCTCGAACGAGAACTTCTCGCAGACCTCCAGATAATGTTCTGAATTTTTGTGCTTCATGGTGGCCAATTTCTTGACAAGACCCATTCCTGGTTTTGGTTCGTCCATGATCTCAAGATCGTTCTCGACCATCTTAAAATACTTCTCACCTACGTCATTGCGTATGAAGACACTGTTCCATCCGTCCGGAGCACCGACTGAACCCACAGAGATGTCTGCGAACACCGATGTGTAATCACAGCAGTGGTGGCATGGATTTCGTGCGTATGGTGCAACATTCTTGATCGGGACATTATGGCCTTCTCCGTCCTTGGTGTATGCCCAGAACTTACCTCCACCGAAGTCCATTTTCTCGACATCCTCGATATTAAGTTCAAGGATCTCGGGAATGATCTTCTCTGTCATGGTCTCGTGGTGGAAGCTCTCCATGCACAGCAGACCAATGATCAGTACGATCTTGTCGTTGACATTCTCCTGTATCATCCTGGCACCGTGTGCCTGACATGGTACACCGATGACAGCGATCTTTTCATACTGGTCAAAAGGCTCTTTCAGGGCAGAAAGCACAGAATCATAGGTGTATTTGGTACCCTTTGCGTTCTTCACTTCCTCCGGGTCGGTGTACACAACGAGCTCGGTTCCCCATTCATCGTCCCTCGCAATAGCCACCACACAGTCGATCTCGCCTTTTTCAAGGAGTGCGCTGACAATGGCTGTGGTCACACCACCGTCCTGTCCTTTGATGCTGCTCTTGGCACCGAAGAAACGTGTCACGTTAGCGAACTCGTCTTCCATGAATCCATCGATCACAGGACAGACCCTTGAGCAGGTGAGGCAGCCTTCACAGACATTGGGAGCTGCGCCATGAGTATAGAGCGTGAGATCATCAGGATCCCTGATCTCAGCCGCCTTACCAATGGTTATAGCACCAGCGGGGCAGACTGATGCGCATGCCCCACATGCGGTACAGACGTCATTGTTAATGACGTCTATGATCTTAGGATGGACCATCAGTTTCCTCCGATGATCTCCTTACCGATGAGTTTGATCGATTTCTCTTTGTTTGGACCGATCGGTGATCCTACTACGATCTGCGTCACGCCGATCGCCTTCAGTTCTTCGATCCGCTGCTTGCAATCATCAGGTGTTCCACAGATGGAGAATGCATCGATCATGGCGTCTGTCACCAGGCTGCCCATAAGCGCACCGAAATCACCCTTGGCGATAGCTGCACCAATGTCTGTCTTTGCGGCTGGGTCGATGCCATGACGCTCCAGGACCATATCCGGGGAACCTGCAACGATGAATGCCACAACGACCTTGGCTGCGTTCTTTGCCTTGGCTGCATCCTTGTCGATGGAGAAGCATGCGTATGCAGCTACATCGATGTCCTTCGGATCACGACCTGCCTTCTTGGCACCGGCGGTGATCTGCTCCATTGCAACCTCGAAGTCCTTGGGGTGGGATGCGTTGATCAGCACACCATCAGCGACCTCTCCGGAGAGTTCCAGCATCTTTGGACCCTGTGCGCCCATGTAGATCGGGATGTTACCGGTCTTGAATGCCATCTTGGCACCACCGAACTTCACCACTTTACCGTCCTGCTCGACCTTCTTTCCTGCAAAGAATCCCTTGAGGGCCTCGATGTTTTCCTTGGTGGTGGTCAGTGGCTTGTCCCAGGAAATACCCATGGCATCGAAGGTTGCCTTGTCACCTGGACCGAGTCCAAGGATGGCGCGCCCACCTGATATCTCGTTGATGGCTCCAATACTGGATGCAGTGATCGCGGCGTTACGAGTGTACGGATTTGTCACACCTGTTCCCAGCTTGATGCTGTTGGTGTTCATGGCAAGGACTGCCAGTGTGGTATATACGTCACGGTTGTTGTAGTGGTCCGTGATCCACACATTATCGAATCCCTGCTGTTCTGCGAGCTTTGCATAATGAGCGATCTTAAGAACCGGGTCTCCAGGTACAAATTCTATTCCAAACGTCATTTGAATCCTCCTATTAAGTAGTCTATCAATTAGTGGTACTCAGGTAGACATACATGTATTAAAACCTTATTGATTTTGGTCTGGTAGACAACATGTAAGAGTGTATATCATGAGGTGGTCTGGCTGATAAAGTCTATCATGTGTCCTGCATGTATTTCATGCGTTATATCATCGTTCCTACCGATATATGTATATATCCTCAAAACGCATATAATATATGTTCGTACAGGCACCGACATTATGTGACCATTACTGTCAGGTGCTTGCAATGTACACTCTGCGGACTACACTTGCTTGAAAGGGAATGTGTAATGTTGGATCCTTCCAGAAGGATAATCAAATTCTATGGAAATGGTGGTGAAATATGCTAAGCGAAAAGATGACAGCAGCATTGAACGAACAGATCAATAAAGAGATGTATTCTGCATATCTATATATGTCCATGTCCGCACACAGTTCGTACATCGGGCTGAGTGGGTTTGCCAACTGGTTCATGATCCAGTACCAGGAGGAAATGGTGCATGCCATGAAGATATATGATTATCTAAATGAACAGGGTGCAAAGGTGGCGCTCATGGCCATCGAACAACCCCTTACAGAATTTGGATCTCCCATGGATATGTTTGAGAAGACGCTACAACATGAGAAGTTCATCACACGATCCATCAATGAACTGGTTGATCTTGCTATTGCAGAAAAGGACCATGCCACACATATCTTTCTACAGTGGTATGTGACCGAACAGATCGAAGAGGAAGGTAATGATAACGAGATCATTTCCAAACTGAAACTTGCGGGGGATGGCAACGGACTCTTCATGATCGACAAAGACCTGGATGCACGGGTATTTGTACCTCCGGCTTCCAACAAGTGATATTTTCATGTGCTTTAGCTAAAAGTAAAGGTGATAATATGGATTTCCAGGATATTGTAAAAGGAAAAGAGAATGAAGGTAAGGAAAAGCACATTCCGGTAATTGAGATCATCAGGGAACATGGCGAAGAAAAGTTGGACATGGTGCGAGTGATCGTTGGCAAGGAGGTTCCGCATCCCAATACCGTTGAACATCACATTGCATGGATAGAACTGTATGGTGTCAAGAAGGATGGCCAGGTGGTAAACATCGGTAAAGCGGATATTGCGTCGGTTTATGCAAGTCCTAACATAGGATTCAGAATCAATGATATAGACGATTTCAAGGCTTTCTGTGCTCTTGAATACTGCAACGTCCACGGTGTATGGCAGAACTGTATTGAAGTTGAATGAACAAAAAAAGAATGTGCATGCTGCTTTGATCAGTACGTGTGTCCAGAGGGACGTTCAAAGAATGATCGGGACCAGCGTTACCCTGTAGCATAATGGAACGTTGTGGTTACACATCTCCAATAGCTGATTCCATGTTATTTCCTGTTTTTTATATACTGTTGACCGAACTTATATCTGATAACAAGCTGGTGTTATAACATAATGTTCGTGAAAAACAGACGATATCTCACCATTGCAAGGGTATTCTTGAAGTACGATCTGTTACCCCTTTTGTACAAAGATATCCATAGAGATTACATCTCTAACAAGAAATGCACATGCACTCTTGATATGGAGAACCGAAGCAATGCAGCAAAACTGCGGCTTGCATTCGAAGAACTTGGACCCACTTTTATAAAGCTTGGTCAGATGTTGAGCAAACGTTCTGACCTGATCCCACATACCTACATACTGGAACTTGAAAAACTGCAGGACAATGTCAAATCCCTTGAGTTTAACAAGATGCGCGAATCGTTTGAGACAGAATGCATCTGTGGAATGTCAGGAGGTGCGCAAGAACATGACCCTACCTGCTACCATTACAATGACATACTGGATGTGTTCGACGAATTCGACACAACACCGATTGCGAGTGCATCGATCGGGCAGGTGTACCAGGGTGTTTTGAATGGTAAGAAAATTGCCATAAAGATAGCCCGTCCGAACCTTATTGACACGATCAACCTGGATCTTGATATTATCAATGATCTGAAACCTCTTTTGATCAAATTGATAGGAGCCGACAAAAATTTCGATGCTGACACATTCCTTCGCGATTTCAAAGAAATGCTGCATCAGGAACTTGATTACAGAATTGAAGCCATGAACATGAAACATTTCCATGAGAACTTCAAAGATGTCACAGATGTGCGAATTCCAGATGTGTATCTGGATTACTGTCGTGAAAGCGTCTTGGTCATGGATTTCATGGAAGGAATCCAGATCAAGGACCTTGTTGGTGTTGACCAAGAGATGAGATCCAGGTACGCACAGCTCATAACCTCAAGCTATCTAAAACAGGTGTATCTGGACGGTTTTTATCATGCTGACCCCCATGGAGGGAACATTGTGGCCCAGGATGGCGCTATTGCATTTATCGATTTTGGTGCGGTCGGTAAGATCAACGATGAGATGAGACGGAACATGTTGAATCTTTTCTATGCGATATACAAAAAGAAAGTGGACATGGCAGCCGACGCTTTTTTGAAGATAGGTAAGCTGAACAAAGAAGATGTTGACATCTATAGATTCAAATGGGATCTGGATGAACTGATAGCAGAACAGCATTATGGGATCAAAGAACGCAAGAGTGACAATTATGCAATGCTTGCCCTTAAGTATAACATGTCACTACCAGCCGAGTTTTCCAGGCTTGAACGCGCACTGATACTCATTGAAGCAGTATGCCTAGAACTTGATCCTTACTACAACCTTATGGATGAGGGGAGATCGATCATATCTAAAGCCATGAAGGAACGATACTCTCCAAGACGGGCGGCAGAATACATGCAACTGGAAAGCGATGAATATCTGGAGATATCCAAAAATCTCCCTGCCGGGATCAGCGATGTCATCGAGACCATACGGGGATACCGGCTTGAGAGGTTAGAGGCGAGGAGCAGTGTTCTTAAAAAATATCGCCTTCTTGATGTGTTTTTTAGATACCTGTTCCTATCAGTGCTGATAATTTCGTCTGCATATGTGATCATTGAAGGAAAGGGAATTTTCACCTTTGTTGGGATCATTGGATTTATAGGTGGGGTGCTGATGGGGATGCACACCCGCAGACGCTCATAATAACTAGTTTGCATAAACTTATGACAAAAGAATTAAATGCTATCCACCACAATGACCTCTCCGCTGACATATCCCAAGGTCCGAACTCAAAAACAATATCACTTTTGCGGCATCTTTCGGCATACCGATCCGTCCAAGGGTGATATTGGACATCGTTTTTTCTCGAATGTCGGGTTTGATATCTTTGATCCGGTCGGTCTCAATAAGACCAGGTGCAATAGCATTGACCGCTATCCCATATCTGCCCAGTCTCTCTGCTGCATTTGCCACTGATCTCAATGACATCGTCCCTGATATTGATGTCAATGTCTTTTTTGTCAACACACGGAAGGTCTGTTGTCACAATTCAGTTGTCATCTTTCTCTTTAACATCCACCGGAGGTGTCAGCACATCACCTGTGAACCACTCCTCGCGGGGTGTGATCTCCCTGAACAACTGATTAAGATGTTCCTGTGCATGTCTGATCTCTTCAAACGGGTCCCACTTTGAAACTCTGCGTGGACCCCAGCGTGTTAATCCGAATTTCATTCAATACCGCTCCTTAAAGTTAACATAAATATTGTCGTTGAACTGCTTTATATAATTTAGGGATATGGAGGGCATATAAATTTTGTTCTTCAACAATGTTTTTTTTGATACAATAACTTCACGAAAGAATACTGTCTGTGCAATAACTATCAAAAAAAACATGGATGGACAAAATGCATTTATATTGGTTGTGAGTATATTTATTATGGGAAGGTTCCATTTCTTATTAACTACAATTTAACTTGTAGAATTTCAAATAAAGTGTGGGACTTCCTAGATATTTCTGCGAGGAAGAAGTTCTTACTGGGAGGTTAGCAAAGATGTTAGTAGTTGATAGACAAGCCCCGGATTTTGAAGGATCTGCATTTTTTGAAGGCAAAGTAACGAAAGTAAAACTCTCTGATTTCAAGGGTAAATGGGTACTGGTCTGCTTTTACCCTGGAGATTTTACATACGTGTGTGCCACAGAAGTTGCAGGGATCATCAGCAATTATGAGAATCTCAAACAGTTTGGTGGAGTTGGTATTGCTATCAGTGCCGATTCGGTCCATTCACATAAAGTTTGGGCTGAGACAAGTCCTGCAATAACCACTGCTTTGAAGGAAACAGGAAGAGAGTTCCCGCCAATGCCCATGGTTGCGGATCCAACGTTTGAAATCGGCAGGAAATATGGAGTGGTTGACGAAGATAATGGTATTGAAACCAGGGGACGATTCATTGTTGATCCCGATGGCATTCTTCGAGGTTATGAAGTGCTAAATGCTACAGTTGGCAGAAACCTGGAAGAAACTTTCAGGCAACTTCATGCCTTTAAATTTGTTAAAGACACAGATAAAGTCACACCTGCTGGTTGGAAACCAGGCGAGGAAGGAATAGAACCAAGTATAGAGAATGCAGGAAAGATTTGACTTATTTGTGAAAGATGAGTATCCTGACAAAATTAACTATATGAATCTGGAAATGGCGCAGGTTTGCTAAACGCCGTTTCCTTTTAATTTAGTTTACAAATAGAGCACTCCAGACACTTTAATGTATTTGTTAGAAAAATATGGAGAAGTATTTATTCGTCATTACTTATTAATTTTCTGCATATGTTAGAGAATAGTCCACGTAGATCTCCAGAAACTCGGAGTCTGCTTCCAGCAATACCGTCTGGAACATGGCAATATGGATCTTTTCTTCTTTTGCTATATCAAGCAGAGTTGCCCGGATGTTATCATCATCGGTGAGTGATGCCATTTCTTCATAAAGGGTTATGATGTCTAATTCGGCAATCATAAAAGCTTTGAGTATTTATTTATCTATATCTTTCAGATTGACATTTTTAAGATATTGATAACAAAGTTCACTCCTCCGATAGGTTCAATCCGGTTATAATGTCAGTCATATCATAACGTGAAATAAGCATTTGTCGATGGGATATTAATGGTTGCAGATGCAGGGATCTCACTTCGGGAGCTTCACATGAACCATTGTCCCTCCATCTTCCTCACTCTCCGCCCAGATAACTCGTCCTTCATCCTGTCAAGGGATTTCAGTTCCTCGTTAGCGTTTGCAAGCTCCTCTGCGTATCGTTGAAGGACATCCTCTCCCGCTTGCGCCTGGTGATATCTTCAATAATACAGATGCCACCCTGCAGGGAACCATCTTCAGATATGTTCGGGCTGAAATAGGCTTTGATGGGTGTGATCTTGGTGGCGGTGGTGGGACTATACCCCCTCGTACTGTCCCGACTTCCTTGCCAGGACCGCCTCAGGAGCAAAACGCATATTTTCATTCCTTAAGGATGTTACCATGTTAAAGCCGATGACCTCTTTTTTCGGCAGACCAAGAATCTTAAGAAGGCTTTCATTGCATTCAGTAACAATCCCGTTTTTATCAAAGTGGAAGGTTCCCAGCGGTGAATTTTCAAAGATCAGGCGATATTTCATTTCATATTCCCGTAACGTCTTATCTGCTTGTTTATTATTGGTATTTCGAATTACTATCCCCTCCCATCAATATGCAAGAGTTATTTTGTGTTATTTATGGACGTGAACCACCCCCTCTGCCGCTATGCAGCGAGGAAGGAGCTTCCTACATCATATCATCCACACAATATTGATATATAGTATACGAACAGACACAATATACTAAATACTGCTAGAGGTGGAAACATGGGTCTGGAAGAAATACTAACAGGTTCAAAGATGAGGTCGGGCTGTGATCCACATTGCAGTTGGAGATGTTCACGACCATCTGCCGGTAGTCTTCTGCTCCAGTTTGTTGATAGATATCGAAATTTTTTATATTAACCAATATTAGTTATATGGGGGTCGATTGAAATGCAATTGAGTCAGGTCTGTTACGAGACGCATGAACATCCAGACATGTCCAGATATGTTGGAAAGGGTGATGAGACAACCTTGGAGTGGTTGAATGTCAAGCAAGATAGATGATATCAAAAATGTCAAAGGCTTCATACCAGGATCGATAAAATATGCACAGGAGATAAATGGTGATTTTGGTGAGGCTCTTGCAGGATTCTACAAAGCTGTATGGAATGAAAGAGAAAACGAACTTTCCATGAAAGAAAACATCTTATCGTTTTCTCAATGGCATGTTCCAACAACAACACTGAAAGTACTGTCAAGATCCTTGGGAAGCTCAAGAGATCTGATGCAACAAGAGACGAGATCCAGGATGTAATGATGATAGCAGCATGGACAGGCGGGATACAGAACTTAACCAATTTTAGTCATGTCGTTCTTAGAAAGATGGAACGGTTGGATATCTAAGTTAGACCATTTTCAGGAGGGAGATATGTATGGAAGATATGATAGAGGAAGTACCGAGAATGCCTCTGATAGGGGACGATGCACCAAAATTCAAGGCAAAAACGACTTTTGGAGAAATTGATTTTCCTGGAGACTATAAAGGTAAATGGGTGATCCTGTTCAGCCACTCTGCAGATTTTACACCTGTGTGTACTACAGAGTTCATTAAATGTGCAACAATGCAAAAGGAGTTAAATGATCTGAACACAGAGCTTATTGGTTTATCTGTCGATAGCATATACTCTCACATTGCATGGTTGCGTATAATAAAAGAGAAGATCGAATATAAAGGTCTGAAGAATGTTGAAATCATGTTTCCTGTGATAGAAGATCTGGGTATGGAGATCGCTAAGAAATATGGTATGATCCATCCAAAAGCTTCTCTGACACGAGAAGAAATTCTTGAGAAACTCCAGCGTTCAGAGGGTCCGATCCATCTAGATGAGATTAATACAAAAACGGTTCGAGCAGTTTTTATCATCGATCCAAAAGCAAAGATCAGAGCAATACTTTACTACCCCCTATCGAATGGAAGAAACATGGACGAAGTTAAGAGATTGCTTATTGCCATGCAAAGATCAGATAAAGAAAACATTGAGACCCCAGAAAACTGGCAGCCAGGTGATGATGTTATTCTCGCTACTCCCGAATCATACGAAACCGCAAAGGAAAGGGTTGAAACCGAGGAAGAGGGCAAACACTGCCATGACTGGTTCATGTGTTTCAGGAACGATCCGCAGAACTGATATATGGTGTATATCTCCAGGGAGGGATTCTATGGACGTCTATGAGGCGATCGAAAAAAGAAAAAGTATCAGGAAATTCAAGGATGAAACTGTGCAAGACGATATTGTAACAAAGATCCTTCTTGCGGGGACTCAGGCTCCAAATGCTTTTAATCGTGAACCATGGGAGTTCATAATTGTAAAAGATCCCTATCTAAGGGATATGATCGCCGGCATGCGGGAAAAGATCCCTCCACAAAGGACAGCACTTGAGACCGCACCTGTACTTCTTGTGGTATGCTACAACAATGAACTCGGTACCGACGCATTGGCATCGACCTATGCATGCATTGAGAACATGCTTCTTGCAGCAACAGCAGAGGGACTTGGAGCAGTGACATTGACATTCCACGGCAAAAAACTCAGGGCGCTACTGGACATACCTGAGTACATTGAGATTGCGAGTGTGATTCCTATGGGATATCCTGACGGTGATCCGATAAAACCGGGACGTATTCCAGTGGATGAAAAAATATATATCGATAGCTTTAAAACTGGATAAGAGATATTATAAAGAGGTGAGAATGTGAAAGATGTGCTGAACGATATAACATTTGATCTGAATGAAATAGCATCGATCGATGAAGCGGTTAAACTGGCAATATCTCTGGAGGACCAGGGACGTGATTTCTACCTGGAAAATGCAGGATCCACAAAGAATCCTGGTGCTCATGAGATGTACCAGTATCTGGCAGATGAGGAGAAAAAACATACCGAATACCTGGAAAAGTTCCTCAAGGATGGAGATACAACAGTTGAGATGACAGGATCTCCAGATTTTAGAGGATCGTTCTCTGTAGAGTTCGCAGGTGATCGTCTGGAGGAAGTAGGGGTAATGCTGGCAGCATTGCGATTCGAGCGCAAGAGCGAATACTTTTATCAGGAGCTTGCAAAAAGAGCAACTGATACCAGGCAGCGTGAGTTCTTTGAAAATATTGCAGATTTTGAACGCGGTCATTATGAGATCATTGATAGTATGCTCGAATATGCAACACAGTTCAGGATGCAGACATGATATAAGGTGTTTGAATGGAAGCTAAAATGGAACCCCTGGAGATAGCACCTGGAATCTACTGGGTGGGAGTGATCGACTGGAACCTGCGTGATTTTCATGGGTATGAAACCCCAAAGGGTGCTACCTACAATGCCTATCTCATTGTGGATGATAAGATTACCCTGATCGATACGGTAAAGGCGCCGTTTGCAGGAGAGATGCTAGATCGTATTAAGAGTGTGGTGGACCCTGCAACCATCGATTACGTGATCTCAAATCATGTGGAGATGGACCATTCAAGTGGTTTGCCCGCAGTAATGGAGATTGCAACAAATGCAACGATCTTTGCGACAAAGCGCGGCAAAGCAGGCCTATGCGCATATTACGCAGAAAATGGTTGTGAGAGTTGGGATTTTGAGACCGTTGAGACGGGAACGGAACTTGAACTGGGAAAACGGACGTTGATGTTCATAGAGACCACAATGCTCCACTGGCCTGACAGTATGCACACCTATTTGAAGGGGGACCACATCCTGTTCTCCAATGATGCATTCGGCCAGCACATTGCCACCTCAAAGAGGTTCGATGATGAGGTGGATGATG
>JAYEHR010000065.1:0-15069 GCA_034659615.1 Methanobacteriota archaeon
CGACATTGGTGTCATCACCTCTGTACCAGGCTGTGCCAAGGGTATTGCGGCCAAGATGAACATCGAGAAGCTGCTTGACATCGAGATCAACAGCTGTGCCAAGTTCAGGGAATCCACTGGACTGTAAGAGAGACTCATCAAACAAATAGAATAGTTCCGCCATGGCGGACTATTCATCTTTTTTTCAGTAAGGGGAAAATAAGAAGAAGTTGTTGGAATTATGTCTGAAAATTAAGGATCTGCCAAACCAGAAGGTATTGATTGGCATCACGCCAAACAGTGCGGGAAGGTGGATACGGCTGCGAGGAGATTCTCTTGTTCTGTAGTTGTGAAGTGCCTTCGTCGGAAAATACCGTCAGGTATATGACAGGACTATCCATCTGCTGGTGTATATGATCAGCAGCTTCAATGCCGTCCATCTCTCCTTTAGCATTATGTCCATCAGTATGATCTGGAAAGGTAATCCCTGCTGCTGATAACCTCTTCTACAGTTGAGTTCAATGGAGCTATCGATCTGTCCTATAAGGTGGAACAAATTGCAATCTCATATTGACGTCCATTTCTTCCAGTACTTCCGATTACCAGTAGTTCCAAATAAATCTACTTTTCATTCACTACTTTATCATGAATTAGCAAGAAGGCTACCAATTTCAATTGGTGGTAGTTCAATTGTCCTTATTATGTTACTGGTAAATAACGACGTTGAATTTTTCAAAGCAATCAAAAAATCCAATGCCTTAGGAATATCTCTTATGTTCATTTAATCCCATCCCACTAGAATCTCGCAGTGCCTTATGAATAGTCAATGTGAATTATGCTATATACGATTTATGCATTTCGTTTTACTATGGTAATAGCTATCAAGGGATTCTCCCTTGTGGAAAGGAGGTTGATACAACTAGACAAAAAGCTGCAATGAACTATACGCTGCAATAGTAAGCTGCGAGAAGGATGACCTCCTGGTAGCTGTAAGGAAATGCACGTTAACTGGATGCAACAGGATGCATCGAGGATTTTGATGAATATATGGATTTTTGTTATAAATTTTTGTTAGATTTGATCAATATGGATAAAAGAAAGGGGACATATTATGAGTAAAGAAATAACAAGTGAAGGCACTGAGCTTGCACAAGGGAAAACTGCGCGTATGCGAAGGGTCGCCCACTGGTGGGATGGCGCTGCTATGGCTATGGCAGTACCGGCGCTATTATTATATTCCTTGGGTGATATGGCTGCGAGCTTAGGTGTTGGTTCAATAATTGTATGGGCAGTATCAACGTTTGTGGCTGTATGGGTTGTGTTTGGATACGCAGAATTGGCAGGTATGTTTTCGAGCAAGACCGGAGGCATGGGTGTATTCCAATATGCGGCATGGAGTAATTCGAAAGCAGTAAAGAAAAATCCGATTCTCGGTGATATCGTTGGTGTGGTCGGTATATGGGGTTATTGGTGGGCCTGGAGTCCAGTCCTGGCAATAGGTGGCCTGGTAGTTGGACATTGGTTCCTAACGATCTTCCCAACACTTCCTGTGAGTCTATTGGGAGGTTATCTTCCAACTGATATTGCTATTGGTGCTGTTTTCCTGGTGCTCCTATATATTATCAATTGCTATGGTCTGGCCGGAGGAGTAACACTGGCAAAGGTCCTTGCCCTGGCAACGATCATTCCTATGGGAATCCTTACAGTAGCTCCATGGTTTGTGGGTGCTATTGATTACGGCAACTTTTTCCCATTCCTTCCACTGAACTGGGTCACTGGTGAGTTAGAAGCATCCTGGTTCACATTTGATGCGATCTATGGTATTCTGGGCGGTCTCTTTATAGCCTGGTGGTGTGTTGTTGCTTTTGAAGCAGCAGCGATATACACCGCCGAATACAAGGACCCTGAGCATGATACCTATAAGGCTATAGCTGTCTCAGCAGCCCTTGTTGCATTCTTCTATATCTTGCTACCCATAACAACGATCGGTGTTGTGGGAATTGATGGTATCCAGAATGATCCTCTCATTGCAATACCACAGATCGGGGTCGAAACCTTCGGGCCGGTTGGTGGGACTATGATGATGTTTGTGATGATGCTTGGAATATTGCTGGCATTGAACCAGGCTACAAATGGTGGTGGCAGAGCCCTCTACCAGATGGCTGAAGACGGAATGCTTGTGAAGCAGTTCGGTATCTTGAACAAGCATCTGATCCCAGCAGTAGCAATGGGTTTTGATATAATATTCAATATTGTCCTGATGTTCCTGAGAGCTCCTATAGTTATATTGGCAGCTTCAGCGATAGGATATGTTCTGGTGAATATATTGGCAAACCTTTCGGTTACCTATATGAGAAAAGAGTTTCCGGATGCTAAACGCCCATTCAAAATGCCAGGTTGGATGTATGCATTGGGTAAATATGCATTCGTGATCTTTGCCCTGACACTATTTGCTGCTCCTGTCTTTGGTGGCATGAAAGGGACAGTTATAGGTCTTTCGATCTGTTTGATAGTGTTCCTGGTATATTACTATAGAAAGAAATGCCAGGATAGTCCAGGTTGGAAGATATGGGGTGAAGACTCAATGCCAGATTACATGAGAGGAAAACCTTTCCCTGATGGTACACCCGCAACTGGATCGATGAGGGATGCTGCTGGTACGATATTCCTGATGTTACTGGTACTCGGATATGTAGCTGCAATAGGTGTGTATATGGTATAAACCAGGAGTGGATACAAATGGAATCAAAACTCTATAAGAAAATACTGGTAGCTACAGATGGATCTGAAAATGCCAAAAATGCTGTATCGTGTGCCATCGAACTAGCGCAGGCAACTGGTGCAGAGCTATATACGGCATATGTCATTTCAAATGTAAGCATGTATGCCGGCATTCGAGATATTTCGTGGGCAGAGTCAATGAACGAACATTTTGCCAGAGAAGGCGAAGAAGTCAACAAAGAGGTGAGCGAGAAAGGAAAGGCATCCGATGTCGAGGTCAAGTCGTTCATACTCGAAGGCAGTCCTGGAGAAGAGATCATCGATTTTGCAGAAAATAATGATATCGATATGATCGTGATGGGAACCCGAGGACAGACCGGCATCAGTCGTTTCCTGCTTGGAAGTGTAGCCGAGAAAGTAGTTCGGCACTCCAAGGTGCAGACGCTGGTAGTTCCGTAAAGTAGTGGCTATCAGCCATTACTTTATTGAAGATATAATCTTCGAATTTGGAGGTGTTTCAAGAAAAGGCAAATTATTGGTAAAGGTTTTGCAACTCCGCAGAAGTTCCTGAGAATACCCTCAGGAACTTCTCATTTTCGTGTATTTCCTACCTGTTCATTCGTATAATGTTTTGATCTGTTTTTTATTGTGCAATATGCATCCCAAGTCCAATAGTCTATCTCAGCTAACTGAATATTTGCATTTTCTTATGTAATATGAATCTCTCATTGATCTGTTCAGAGAGGCTCCGACATGATCAGCAACTGATTTAAGTAGTAATATGCTGATGATACTGGCATGCTCAAGCCAGATATCACAGATCGCATGCCGGAACTTGTCATGGGAGTGAGGAACTACGCTTCCCTTGAGGCGTGTAAGGATCATGCAGATGCTGTATATTTTTCTCTTGATAGGTTCAGCTTGCGAGCCCGTGCGTGTGATATCACAGATGACAATATTGGTCAGTTTGTGGATACCGTGAAAAGTGATGGGCTAAGGGCTTATCTGACATTGAATACTGTAATATACCCGGACGACCTGCCGGCTCTCGATGAGGTCATCCAGCTGGCATCCTCGAGTGGTGTGGATGCGATCGTTGCCTGGGACCCGGCTGTGATCATGAGGGCGATCGAAAATGATATTGATGTGCATATCTCCACACAGGCCAATGTGTCCAATGCCGAAACGGTCGACTTTTACGGATCCTTGGGGGCCAGTCGTGTGGTGCTGTCGCGGGAGTTGACATTAGGGCAGATCAGGACGATACGACAGAATACCGGTGTGGAACTGGAGGTGTTTGTCCATGGGGCGATGTGTCAGGCAATATCCGGCCGGTGTTACCTGTCGGCTTATCTTCTGGGACGATCTGGGAACTGCGGAGAATGTGCACAACCATGTCGGTGGGGATGGAGTCTTGTGGGAGATGATGGTTCTGTGGTGAAAATAGATGGTAAATATCTCCTCAGTGCCAGGGACCTCTGCATGATCGAACATATTCCCGAACTGGTAGAGGCTGGTGTGGATGCCTTCAAGGTCGAGGGGCGTTTGAGAGACTCGCGATATACGTCCTGTGTCTCACGATGCTATTCTCAGGCTATCGATGCATGCAGGGATGGCGAATATACTCCTGAAAAAGCGAGGGATTGGAAAACCCAGCTTGCTGGGGTCTTTAATCGAGGATTCTCAACCGGCTTCTATTTCGGGAATCCAGGTCCGGATGGGCTTTCGACCGACCAAGAGATGAATGTTTCTGATGTGAAAAAGGTGGCAGTGGGAGTGGTTACCAACTATTATCCTAAAGTCGGGGCTGCTGCCGTGAATTTGCGGGAGTCTCACCTTCAGTTAGGGGACGAGATCCTCATTGAAGGGAAGACCACTTATCTGGAGCAAGAGGTTGGTTCCCTTCTAAGCGATTCCATACCTGTCACAAGAGCTGAAAAAGGTCAGGAGATCGGACTGGCGATGGATGGTAAGGTACGTGAGAATGATACGGTGTTCAGGTTAGAGCACATGGATGAATAATGGTTGCGACCTCCGGTATTTGGAAAGTCGCTAAATTTCTGTACTCAGGATCATTCATAGTCAGGGTTCAGGATATTATCCTTTATTTCAGACTTTGGATCAATATTTACATCGGGCCAGATCATCACGTCCGAATGGATCGTCGTGCCCATGCCAATATTGACCCTGGGTCCGATCACCGTGCCGTTCTCCAGACTACATTCCTGACCAACAACCGTGCCGTTGTCGATCGTGGAGCCAGATGCATTCGAATTGTTCCCTATGGTCACATCGTTGAATATGTATGATGAGAGGATACGACAGTTATCCTTGATCACACAGTTCGATCCTATTGTAGTATATGGACCAATGAGCACATTATTGCCGATGGTGGTATTTTCTCCCAGTACGATGGGACCCACCAGTGCACTATTTGAACCAACGATAACATTGTTCCCGATCTTCAGGGGTCCATTGATGCGAGCATCCTTTGTATTGAAGTGACCTTCTATAGATGTCCCTGGTAGTGATTCGAGCATCCAGCGCTGTGCTCGACGATAGGCTGCAGGGTTTCCGACATCTGTCCAGTGGCCACGTACCAGTAGCCCGTTGATCCCTTTCCTGGTGGATAGGAGTTGGGGGAACAGATCCTTTGCAAAGTCATATTGTGTAGCTGCAGGTATCCAGTCAAAGATCTTGGGATCGCACATATATATCCCTGTGCTGGCCAGATTGCTGAAAACCTCTCCCGGGCCGGGTTTTTCCAAAAAACGATGGATACGGTTGTTCACATCCATATCTGCGATCCCGAATTCACGGGGGTCATCGATGGAAAGAAGACCGATGGTCACAGGGGCATTGTTACGTTCATGGAACCGATACATGGTCCTCAGTTCCAGGTCCATCACATGATCTCCACCAACGACTATGAAGGGTTCGTCACACAGGTACTTTTCTGCGTTCTTGACCCCCCCCGCTGTTCCGAGTTTCTCATGCTCGTAGACGTAGTCGATGTGGACGCCGAACATGCTGCCATCACCAAGTTGTTCTTCGATCTTTTCTGCCATATATCCTATCGTCACCACGATCTCATTGAACCCTTCTTTTGCAAGATGTTCGATAAGATGCACAACAGATGGTTTGTTCAAAATTGGGATACTGGGTTTTGGTCTTTCAAAAGTAAGAGGGCGAAGCCTTGTGCCTTCTCCCCCGCACATTATACAGGCTTTCATAAATAACTGTAATGTTTTCTTTATTTATATCATTACCGATTTTGAGGCTCAGTTGCTCCTGTCCAGCAGTATAACGTCCTTTTTGTCCTGTACCACTATTTCTCTGTCTCCTTTGTATTCATCAAGAATACCTATGATACGGACCTGATCATTCTTTTGTACCATATTGTCGATCTCATCGGCGCCATTATTACTTGGAATGAATACAGCGATGAGCTGGGAATCATGGTCCACGTTCATGATAAGATGATCTCCCTTGAATGTTGTCGTTTTGCTGAACACGGTTCCTTCAAGCCAGACTCTCTCACCAATCTCACTGTTCGATGTCAGCTCTGTGCCACCTCGTCCGGTGATGTCATTGGGATAGTATGTCAGGTAGGCTATTGACAATGACAGGATCGCCATTGTCAGCAGGATCACTACTATCTTCTCTTCTTTTTCCATTGGACTATCCCTGTAGTGCTTAATTGGTCTGTTCGTGAATGGATACGAGTGTGATCTTGAATGTCAGTTCTTTCCCTGCAAGAGGATGGTTATGATCGAGCATTGCATGGGTATCATTTACGTCCACAATGGTGATCTCCTGACCATATGGTGTGTATAGTGTCATCCCGACCGTAGGGGTGATATTGGATGCGGTCAGGCTCTCAATGGTTACAGGGACGACCCTTTCCTCACTATGTAGGCCGTATGCATCCTCTGGTGGAATCGTCACGGTCTTTTCCTCTCCGGAAGCCATACCAATAACACCGTTATCAAAACCCCTGATCATTTGTCCGGCACCAACCGTGAATTCCAGGGGTTCGTATGCCCTGTCAGGATTGTATACTCCATCCCCTGCTCCTTTTGCGATTTCCTCTATGGATGTATCAAAGATGCTACCGTCCTCAAGTTCGCCCACATAATTTACCTGTATCAGGTCACCTTCCTTTACCACGTCTTCCTGGGTGGAGGTCGGTCCGCTGCATCCACTAACGAGGACCATACTGGCAAGTATCAGTATCAATGCTAGTTTCTTCATTTATGATCACGGCTGTTAGAATGTTGTATGAATGATAAATGTTATGATTATGAACTGCTATAATGCTGTCTGGCATTGATTGGTAATATGGGATATCGAAGTTATTGTAACAGTCACAACCAAGATTCATATATTAGAATGGCATTAATTTAGAATACATATCTGCAGGTAATAATAGAGATAGTGGAGTGAATCGATGAATACAAAATTAGTAGCGATATTTCTGGCAGTGATCATGGTAATGTCCATATTGCCGTTCTTTTTCAGCGGCAATACGTCGCAGTCTGATGATGATGGGACGGTAGATATGAGTAATGCGCCGGGTTTTGGTTCGGTTGCCGGTACCCATGTGGATCAACCGTTTGGTTCTATCAGTGATGGTCTGGATATGACATTCAGTGATGTGGGTACAGCACAATATATAGATCTCACAAGGACCCAGAACACTCCGCTTCAGTTCTTGATCGGAAACACGTCTCAGTTGGATGCTTTCTATGGTTCCAATGTTCTGAGGATGTATTCTGCAGGATCTGCAGATGGTGCGTCCTGGATCCAGTTCCATGAGATATACCCCCAGACCGTTGCGTACCAGTACTATCTGGCACCGGAAGCATACAATGGTTATCAGTTGCTTTCCCGGGGCAATAATCTCTACAATGTGATCGGTAGTCCCATGATCCTGGGTAAGAAGGGTCAGGTGGAGAATGCGCTCGACGTCTTGTCTGGAATATCTGCGAGTTGTGATAAGTTCGACCATATTCTCAGTTATTCGGGACCGAGTGCTGAGTTCCAGCGAGTCACAGAGATAGAAAATGGATTTGCGGATCAGTATTATGTAGGGATAAAGTTGATCAATGGTACTCATTATGCACGCACATCGGTGTATCTGAATGCCACTGACAGTACCATAAGTAATCTGACCAGCTTTGCACAGAATGGTACCGGACGCGGGCTGGCTTATGAGACTATATCTTATGGGAATATCACGAAAGTGACCATCACGTCCAATGCGTCTAACTTCTATGCACTTGCAGCTGAGCCATCATGGTGAGGGTAGTATTTTCCCTCTCACCCTACTATTTTCTCTTTTATTCAGATCCTTTTATTTGATATGGTTAGCAGAAACTATATACGTGATCATGCACTTTTCGAGTCATGGGTGGAACTTGCCGCAAGTTATATATGCAAATGTGGCGATTCATATCAATCGCGTTGGCGTTCAATATGATATGGTATATCTCGATCGATTGAACTCACGCTTATAATGTTACTTTACAATGAATAATGACAAACTGCAGCACATTGCTGTAGTTTCGAAGGAGATAAAAATATGGCAAAATTTGATGTTCCAGATGAACTGGCAAATAAAGCACTTGAAGCAGTAGAGATGGCAAGAGACACTGGTCGAATGAAGAAAGGCACAAACGAGGCTACAAAGGCTATCGAAAGAGGCATTACCAAATTAGCAGTTATCGCAGATGATGTCGAACCTGCTGAAGTAATTGCCCATCTCCCTGCTCTCTGTGAGGAAAAGAACACACCCTACATATTTGTGAAACAGCAGAAGGAACTGGGGGCGGCCTGTGGTATAGGTGTTGCATGCGCTGCTGTCGTAATCATTGATGCTGGCAAAGGTGCTGAGATCGTGGAAGATGTTGTGCAAAAAGTCAGCGCACTTAAATAATCGAAGGTCAGAGGTAATCTCCTATGGCAGACGAAGGTTATTTGGGTTTTGCTGCTGAGGTCATTGACGTCATCGGCAATACCGGTATGCATGGTGAGGCTAGCCAGATACAGTGCAGGGTTCTGGAAGGCCGTGACAAGGGCAGGATCATCACACGTAATTGTGTGGGTCCCGTGAGGATCGGCGATATAATGATGCTGATGGAAACATCAAGAGAAGCAAAGAAATTGACCACGCGGTGATGATCAATGGAAAAAAGGAAATGTTCATTCTGCGGAGATGTACTTGAGCCTGGAACTGGCCTCCTTTATGCAAAAAAAGACGGCTCTACATATTATTTCTGTTCATCCAAGTGCAAGAGCAACTTCGATCTTGGAAGGCTTCCAAGGCGCACTGTATGGACCGAGAAGGGCAGGGCACAGCTGAAGAAAGCATAAGTGGGTGTTTCTGATGGAACGAACTTATGTGATGGTTAAGCCGGACGGTGTCCAGCGCGGAATTGTTGGAGAGATTATCAGCCGTGTTGAGAGGAAAGGGCTTAAGATCGCTGCTCTGCGAATGAATGTGATAGCTGAGGCCGTGGCCAAAGAACATTATGAAGAGCACAAAGACAGGCCATTCTTCGATTCGCTTATCTCCTATGTGACATCTGGTCCCTCGGTGTCGATGGTGATCGAAGGAAAGAATGCAATTGGTACCATGCGTACCATCAATGGTGCGACGAACCCTGCCGATGCACTCCCTGGTACGATCAGGGGCGACTTTGCAATCGAGACCGGCAGGAACGTGGTTCATGCATCCGATTCCGTTGGATCTGCAGAACGCGAGATCGTGATTCACTTTGAGGTATCAGAGATCAGTGACTACTTGAAGATCGATGAGGAGTACCTGTACGAGTAATCCAGAGTGCGAAAGGATTGTCAACATTTATTCCTTTGAGAATTACTCGATCCAGATAGTCAGTATGGATCGTTCACATACATAATGAGGAAAATCACACAATGGCTGCAAATGAGGATCTACGTACCCCTATCGTATGTGTGATGGGGCATGTGGACCACGGAAAGACTACGTTACTTGACAGAATACGTGGTACTGCTGTAGCCGCAGGTGAAGCAGGGGCTATCACGCAGCACATTGGTGCAACGGAGGTCCCCATCGAAGCCATTATGAAACGATGCAGTGACCCAGCTCTCAAGGACAAGTTCATTGTGCCTGGACTGCTCTTCATTGATACGCCAGGGCACCATGCGTTCACGTCACTGAGACGTAGGGGTGGTGCACTCGCAGATCTTGCTGTGGTGATCGTTGATATCAACGAAGGTTTCAAGCCCCAGACGATCGAAAGTCTTGAGATCCTGAAGAGGTTTAAGACACCCTTTGTTGTCGTCGCAAATAAGATCGACAGGATACATGGATGGAATCCACAGCCTGAAGCTCCGTTCATGGTGTCATACAACAAGCAGAGTGAACGTGTGAGAAATTCATTGGATCAAAAGTTCTACGAGATCGTGGGGGAGCTGTACAACAATGGTTTCAATTCTGATCGATACGACCGAGTTGCTGACTTCCAGAAAAGCATTGGTGTAATTCCTATCAGTGCTGCAACAGGCGAAGGTATTCCCGATGTCCTGATGATCCTGCTCGGGTTAGCCCAGAAGTTCCTGGAATCCAATCTTCACTATGATGCTACCAGTCCCGGTATAGGTACGATCCTTGAAGTGAAGGAAGAACGTGGTCTTGGTATGACCATCGATATGATACTGTATGATGGGACATTGGCAAAAGGTGACACGATCGTTGTTGGTAGTCTCAATGAACCGATACAGACTAAGGTCAGAGCGCTACTAAAACCCCGCGTTCTTGGAGAGATCAATACTGAGGATAGGTTCGAACAGGTTGATCAGGTCACAGCAGCTCTTGGGTTGAAGGTCGCTGCACCAAACCTTGATGATGCTCTTTCGGGAGCTTCTGTAAGGGTTGCCACCGCGGATACTCTTGATGATGTTATTGCGGAGGTGAAGGGTGAGATCGAAGATGTACAGATCCATACCGACACCACTGGTGTAACGATCAAAGCTGATACGATAGGTTCGCTGGAGGCTCTTGTGAACGAACTTACTAAAGAAGGTATCCCTATACGAAAGGCAGATGTGGGAGATGTCTCGCATCGTGATATCATAGAGGTCTCTGCTATCGAGGATCCTTTCTATTCCGTGATCATCGGATTTAATGTGAACTTCCTTCCAGACGCGAAAGAGAAGGTACAGGATACCAGTATCAAAACGTTCATGAACGATGTTATCTACCGACTGATCGATGACTATAATGAATGGGTAAAAGCACAGAGGGAGATGACTGAAAAGAACATTTCAGAGATGATCATCAAACCCGGTACGTTCAAGATATTGCCAAACTGTATCTTCCGGCAGAGTAAACCGGCCGTCGTTGGTGTCAGGATCATAGGAGGCATTGTCAAGACAAATGTTGACATTGCCACAGAAGATGGTACTGTTGTGGGTACTATCAAAGGTCTGGAACTGGAGGGCGAAAAGATCAAGAAGGCTACCGTAGGAATGGAGGTTGCGATGGCCATTGAAGGTCCTACCGTGGGTCGGCAGATCAAGGAGAACGATATATTGCTCACAAACATACCTGAGCGACATGCCAAGATCCTTGAACATGAACTGTACGATTCACTTTCCGCAGACGAGTTGGAGACTCTGGATACATTCCTTCAGATGAAACGAAAGGACAATCCATTCTGGGCAAAATGAGTATAATATCTTAACTTAACACAATATCATCTAACAGAAATATATTATTAATATTTGGAGGCAAACAATGGCAGATTTTAAGGTTGTAGTATCAGATCCAAAGACCAAGGCGTATCAGTTCGATGTAACAGGTGCGGATGCAAACAAGTTTCTTGGTAAATCAATAGGTGAATCAGTAGAAGGTGCTGCGGTAGGTCTTGGAGGTTACACACTCAAGATCACCGGAGGAAGTGACAGAAGCGGTTTCATTATGCGGGGCGACCTACCAGGTTCAAAGAGGCAGAGACTACTCGTTTCAAAAGGTAAGGGTTATTCCCCCAAAGAAAAAGGTACAAGGTGTCGCAAGTTCATGAGGGGTCGTGAGATTGCACCAGACATTGTCCAGATCAACACCAAGGTAGTCGAATACGGTGACAGGACGATCGAGGCGATTTTGGGTGGCGAGGAAGAGGCTGCTGAAGAGGTCGCTGAGGCAGCAGAAGAGTGATCTGTCAGGATCGCTCTTAATCCTTTATTTTTTTGATTATTATTGTTTTGTTCGTTTCACAGGGTGAAGACTGTAGGTTTCGTTCGTAAATCCCCTTATTTTTGTTGTTACTGTTTCCAGTACTGAAGCTATTTATATTTTGAACAACCACATAACTGTATCAATATTATAATTTCATTCTTTGAGGGGATATTTTTTGTCTAATTTCAGTCAGATACCGTACAGATGTTCTGCAAAACGGTCAGAGAAGGTCGCCATCATAGTCCTGTTGCTGCTGATGGTGTCAGTAATATCCGTTGAACCTGTACCTGCCATGTCCGCCAGCAAGTGGACAGCATCAGGCAATGCTCTTCTTGAAAATAAGGATCCTGAAGAGGCGCTGGTTGCATATGACATGGCCATTCGGCTCAGTTCCTCGTATCAGGCGGCATGGATCGGAAAAGGGGATGCTTATTATGCTCTGGAGGACTACGAGGAAGCACTGGCTGCATACGAGACGGCCATCTCATTTGATCCAGAGGATGCCGATGTCCTGAACAGCAAGGGGGATACGCTATATGCCCTTGAACGTTATGCTGAGGCAGTCGATGCCTATGATCAGGTTATTGCCATCGACGCGGATAATATTGATGCGTGGATCGGAAAGGGCAACTCTCTCTATGAGCTGGACCAGTATATTGCGGCAAAGAGCATATTTCGTGAAGTGCTGGATATCAAAGTAGACGATTCGGATGTATGGTACAGGACAGGACGCATCCTGTTCGAATTGCACATGTATGAGGATTCTGTAACGGCATACGATAAGGCGCTTGATCTTTATCCAGGCCATGCGCTCGCATGGGTCGGAAAAGGGTACTCGCTGATGCGTATTAGTTCACATACAGAGGCGCT
This sequence comes from Methanobacteriota archaeon, assembly GCA_034659615.1. Classification (GTDB taxonomy): domain Archaea; phylum Halobacteriota; class Methanosarcinia; order Methanosarcinales; family Methanosarcinaceae; genus JAIOTO01. The sequence continues at coordinate 12,794 of JAYEHR010000065.1, forward strand.
GGATGTGTTCAACCGTGCCATCGGTATCGATCCTGATTATACGAACGCATGGGTCGGGAAGGGCAATGCTCTGTATGAGCTTGGGAATAACGATGAAGCGCTCGATGCTTACGACCAGGCGATCGAACTGGACCCGAACTATGCCATTGCCTGGAATGGGAAAGGCTATGCTCTGTACGAACTGGGTCGGTATGAGGAGGCAGTTGCAGCGTACGAGAATGCGGTGTCTGGTGGCGGTGGGTATGCCAATGCCTGGAGCGGGATGGGATTTGTATTGTATGAACTGGGTCAATATGACGCTGCGCTCGAAGCCTTCGACAGGGCACTTTCCATAGATGAAGGATATGCAATAGCCTGGAGTGGTAAGGCAGATGTCTTCTCGGAACGTAGCGATTATGAGGATGCTCTTATCTCGTATGAAATGGCAATAGAGATCGATACTGGACGCGCGATGGTCTGGTACAATATGGGTCAGGTACTTTATGAGTTGGGTCGATATGACGAAGCAATCGATGCCTTTGATCAGGCTATTTCTCTGGACGAGAGCTATATTCTTGCATGGACCGGCAGGGGATATGCCCAGTATGCTTTTGGTAGCTATGAGGCTGCGAAGGGTTCATTTGAAGAAGCCCTTGAGCTGGATGCGGATGATTCCCAGGCGAGCCTGGGTAGAGAAAAGGCCCAGAAAAAGCTGCAGCAGGAATGGTTCAGGAAGGTCATGTCCCCTGATGTGCTTCTGTTCCTGCTGTTCATTGTGGTTCTGTTTATCGTCTATATAAAAAGGGACAACATCATGAGTAAGTGATATGATGCCAGCATGGAGTTTTAATGATAAATAACGATAACAAATGGACCAAACAGTTGTTCGTCCTTAATCCACGGGCAAGCCGCATTGAATTATTTATAAGGATAATCTATTCGATGCTGATAGGTATTGTCCTTTCGATCTATGGGACACTGGCAGGCATCTGCTTGATCATACAATGGCCACTGATCCTTGTGTTGGGACGCAGGTCCAAATACCTGAACAATGTGATCAAAGGTTATCTTGAGTATTACACTCACATAGCAAGTTATCTCTACCTTACGACCGACAAAAGACCGGGGATCCTTCCATCGTCGATCGCCATCTATGAGAAACAGATGTATTATGAAAAAGACACTATAGAGGTCATTGATGACGATGAGGTATTGAATGAATAAGTCGCTTGTGGATATTACCTGTTTTTCTGAAAAGAGAAAGAACCTTCTTCTGTTGTTAATGGGCGGAGACTGTAGTATCGATGAGATCAAGAAAAAGCTCGACGAGACCTCAACGTCCATACTTCCTCAGATCAAAATATTAAAGGAGTCTGGTCTGGTAATTCAGGGAGATGAGTTCTACAGTTTGTCACCGCTCGGGAAACTCATTATTGAAAATATAAAACCGGTACTTACAACTCTCGAAATTCTGGATACTCATTACGAGTATCTGAATGAACACGATCTGAGTGCGGTTCCCGGACATCTGCTGGATCGGATAGGTGAGTTGCAGGGCTGTACAGTAATCGAACCATCCCTTGTCGATACGTTCCAGCCAAATAAGCATATCATGGATGACCTGATACGATCAGAGGACATTGTTACTTTCGTTTCCGTCTATCATCCTGCATTCCCTTCGATCTACGCTGAGCTTGCTCAGAAAGGTGTCCATATATCATTGGTAATGACGCCTCGTTCTTTCAATAGGCAAAGCGAAGAGTTCCCGATGGAAACAGAGACCCTGATACGGCAGGATAACTCCGAGATCAGTGTCTACAGGGACGCCCCCATGCCGGCCATACTGGTGGTGACGGATAGGATCCTGTATCTTTCACTTCTCGATCGGCAGAGGAGCTATGAACATCGTTCTCTCATCTGCAACGAACCTGAAGCCATCCGCTGGGGATACGAATTGTTTGATTGGTACCGACAGCGATCGGAGCCAGTTACGGATGTAGGGGGAATGGACCCAGCTAATGAAGGCTGACAAGAATGATCTCCCGGTGTCCGGATCGATCCCAAGCACAGGAAATTATAAATTATACCCTATAGAAAAATATGGAATGGACATCACTGCCTGATGGGATCAGGTTCCCAGGCTGTCCATACCCCGACCAGTGTATATTTCTGGTTCTCTTTAAGATCGTGTGGGTAATTATAACGTTCTGCAAGCAAATATTCGCAATTGTAAATCATCCCCCTACACAATCCTCTAAATTGCGAGGTGGTATTTTTGTTCATTTGATCGCGATTTG
>JAYEHR010000066.1:0-42951 GCA_034659615.1 Methanobacteriota archaeon
GACAATTTGTGGAATAAGTTTTCTGGCACATGGTCGTTTAGATAATGAGAACAATATCTCTCTTAAAGTGATCGGTTTATTTGAGGACGCAAGAGCTTTAAGCACGCCACGTTGCAATGATGTTAAATGCATATTTCCCTCTGGATTTGTTTTTTACTGAAGCTACAATAAGCCACATTCAGGGAATGAAAAACCACTTAAAAAAAGTGATGGGAGAAGGTTTTAATGTCCCTCTACAAACCAGCACGATTTGATCAAAACCTTCTTTTTTTGGTTGGAAGGTGGAGTACTCCTACTACCCATTTCTACCAATACATCAATATGTTTCTTCAATTCAGGTGAATCGTGCGCAGTACCTTTTGTATGTATCATACAAATTGGAAGCGTTCCTATCATAATGATATGAGCGTTGTCCGCCTTACAATTGTAATACGAATTATAATTCGCATATTTGTCAGATCTTGATACTTCATCGGAAAGCAATATGGATACAACTGACACGCTGTCAGCTCATGTTGCCATCGAAACGTATTTATCAACAATTTGTGTATCAATTTCAATGATTCCCAGAAAAGCATTCATGACAAAAGGCCTGGGTATACATCAGGACCGTCTGGCATCCTTTGAGCTTGCATTGAGGGATGCAGGGATCCAGAAGTTCAATCTTGTACGTGTCTCAAGCATCCTGCCGCCAAAATGCTCGATCGTGTCAAGAGATGAAGGTCTCGAGGACCTGAGTCCCGGAGAGATCGTATACTGCGTGCTTGCAAAGAACCAGACGAACGAACCCCATCGTCTGGTAGCGGCAGCTATCGGGAACGCCATGCCTTTGAACAGTGGCGATTATGGTTATATCTCCGAACATCATTCATTTGGGGAGGATGAGACCACAGCGGGTGAATATGCCGAGGACCTGGCAGCCACGATGCTTGCGACCACGCTGGGAATTGAGTTCGATGCGGGATCTGCCTGGAAGGACCGGGAACACGTGTATAAAGCAAGTGGCCATATCATCGATACCACGCATTTTTGCCAGTGCATCCATGGTGACCCCGAGGGCCGGTGGACCACGGTCTTGGCCGCGATGGTATTTGTGGGATGATGGCTCATCTATCCACTTTCCACGATACAATACCAACAGGTATATAATCGACCAAACGCATTTAGGCATGCCGAATCTCATTGATTGTTCATTCATTTATCCATTCGTTCAGGCAAATCAAGACCTGATCATATCATATTACGAGTACCATGTATACAGATCGCATTGAAGAATACCTGGAGACCATACAGTATCTCACCAACAAGAACCAGGCTCCTGCAAAGAATAAGGACCTTGCAGAGGAGCTGGGGCTGGCTCCGGCCTCGGTCACAGAGATGCTGCAGAAGTTATCAGAGGAAGGTTTGATCACCTACACTCCCTATCAGGGAGTCGAACTGACTGAAATGGGGGTAATGCAGTCCGATAAGATCCAGCGCAAGCACCGGATACTCGAAAAGTTCTTTGTGGAGGTGTTGCATATGGATCGTGAGATCGCCAGTAAAGAGGCCTGCATCCTGGAACACCACATATCTGAGCTGGTACTCGAAAGCATCTGTACTTTCATGAACGATTCTGGCATGTGTGAACATCTCCCTTCTACTGAACCATTGATAGAATGTCCCACTTTGATGGAAGAATATGTTCCCATTTCCTGTATGAATGAAGGAGATGATGGTACTGTGGCAATGGTCACCCTTCCGCATATGACAAAGGAGCGTTTGGCATCATTGGGCATGATAGCAGGAGCCCCCGTCACGGTCAAACGCAAACAGAAGCAGGGATCCATATCTGTTCTTCTCCGGGGCGCAGAGGTCGCCCTGGGCAACGAGATCGCGAGTAAGATCTTCGTGAGTCCGGGAATCCCTGCAGGCAGGCGACAGAGGAGCCGTGGTAGCCATTCTTGATGTGTATTGTGGTGATGTGCTGTGAAGCAGAGGTCGGATCCGAAGTATGATAAGAGCATTGCGTTCGTTGGGAATCCCAGTGTGGGCAAGAGTGCCTTCTTCATGCGGGTTACCGGCGTGGGTGTGGTAGTATCCAATTATCCAGGTACCACGGTGGAGCTCACCCATGGTACGATAAAGGCCGGTGACAAGAAGATCGACGTGGTGGACCTTCCAGGTATCTATTCGCTGGGTGCGGCCACCGAGGACGAGAAGGTCTCGAAACGCTATCTTCTGCATGAATATCCTGATGTGATCGTCAACGTGCTGGATGCGACCCGTCTTGAGCGCAATCTCTATCTCACGTTGCAGATCCTGGAACTCGATATCCCTGTGGTGGTCGCCCTGAACCAGGTGGACGCTGCAAAGGAGATGGGGATCGAGGTCGATGTTGAGGTTCTGTCCCGCAAGCTTGGTGTACCCGTTATACCCACGATCGCCACCAAGGGTTCTGGTCTAGACGAGGTCATGAAGCTGGCCATCGATGCACATGCCCTGTCCAGTGATCGGATCAAGGTACATTACGATAATCATATTATTCGTGCCATCGCACAACTGGGGGAGGAGTTCCCGGATGTATCGGAAGGTGTCCGGATCAGGGCCCTTGAGCAAGATGCTGATTTTGTCAACATGTGTTGCCGGTCCTATGATGCAGATATGTTGCTGCAGGCAGCCAGTTCGCTTGCAACTGATATTGAACAGGTCCATGGCATGCAGATCTCGGATACCCTCTCGCGTGATCTCTATGGCGAAGCAGGTCAGATCGTGGAAGGTGTGACCTCATATACAGAGCCCAGGAGTACGTTGAAGCATAGGATCGATGATATATTAACCTCCGAATATGTCGGCATAATTGGACTTGTTGGTGCACTCTTGCTGACATTCATGCTGGTGTTCAAGGTGGGCGGTTTCCTTGAGGAAGGGATCGTGATGCTGTTCGAGACATATCTGGTCCAGCCGGCACAGGATCTCCTGTCAGGTTCCGATCCCATACTGCAGAACGTTGTGATCTATTCCATCCTGGGTGTGGAGGCAGGATTTGCCATTGCAATACCATATATCGGCCTTTTCTACATCATGTTATCCATCTTCGAGGATTCCGGGTACCTGACCCGAGCAGCCTTCCTGTTGGATCGGGCGACCCACCGGGTGGGGCTGCACGGCAGGGCCGTGATCCCGCTGGTCCTTGGATTCGGATGCAGTGTGCCTGCCATAATGGCCACCCGGACCCTGAACACCCTCCGTGAGCGCAGGATCGCATCGGTATTGATCTCACTGATCCCATGCTCTGCCAGGACCGTGATCATCCTGGGTCTTGTTGGTACCTTTGTGGGATACTGGGCAGCGGTCTCCATTTATATGCTGGAGTTTCTGATCATCCTTGTTACCGGCTGGATACTGGGTAGAGGTCTCTCGGGTGAGAGGACAGGGCTGATCATGGAGATGGCTCCCCTGCGCAGACCGGACGCCACTGCAACCCTGAAAAAGACCTGGTTGCGCATTCGTGAGTTCGTATATGTCGCCTTCCCCCTCCTGATAGCCGGAAGTGCGTTGTTGGGATTACTGGATGCAGCGGGTATACTGGACGTTTTTCAGACGGCGATGGGACCATTGTTCACAGGTTTGCTTGGCCTGCCAGCGTTCGCGGCAACAGCCCTTGTGTTCGGCATACTCCGAAAGGAAATGGCACTGGAGATCCTGGCCGTTCTTGCCGGTACTGCAAGTTTTGCCATGGTGCTGACCCCCCTGCAGATGTACGTGTTCGCCGTGGTAACAACCATCTACATCCCATGTGTGGCAACCATTGCAATACTAAAACACGAGTTGGGTACTCGGGACACTGTTGCAATATCGGTTTTCACTATAGTCCTTGCGCTGACCATTGGTGCTGTGATCAACCATACGGCATTGCTTATCATGTGATCGGATCCCCAACAATGCCGGAACAATTTCGGCAGGTTTTAATAGGGCTACACGCTGTTAACATCTATGACCCGCATCAGCCTATCCCTCCAGAAAACCGCCATCGTAGCCCTGATGGACATCTTTGAGATGTGCAATCAACGCGATCCCGAACACACGGAGGTGGCTTCCCTGCTCGAGACAGTAGGCACTCACGGTTCGATCGTTGAGGATGTAGCCATCTATGCGGGTGATGAGCTGTTATATGTGCATACGATGAACACGATCCCCTCTCCGGACAAGGACCTGTAACAATAGTTCTGCCTGTTTTGATCGATCACCATTTGAGTGAGAAGTTCAGCAGTTCCACGATATCCCTGGCAATCTCATAATCAAATTCGATATCGAACCCATGGTCTCTAATTAGGGTTCCCTCCATTGCGAGGCTATCAATGTGGCCATACCAGTAGATGACCATGCCATTGCCATAATGTTCTTCATAGTCCAGAAGTTGTTTCCTGCAATAACGGTCATGTTCTTGCTCATCGGCGAACACGGCCTTGCTTTCGATCCACTGGAGGGGCATCCCATCGACGACAAGAGTTTTGTCCAGCAGGAAATCCGGTGTCTTCAACACATCCATCCCACGAAGCTGTTCCTCGGTCAGGTGGGGAATGTGTTTATCCACAAGCCATTTCTCGATGATCATCTCCCCCATCTGTCCCTGGCGGGTTTGCAGATCGTGGGCCTTCGGGGAAAAGAAGTGGTCGATGTCCAGTGCCGCTCGGACCTCTGCAGCCAGCCGTCTGTCAGGGATGTCATCAAGATGTTTGAGCACATATCTCTTTGAAAGTCCCATTTCCTTGATCAGGACCGATGTCATCAGGGTAGCCGGGATGTTGCACTGCTGTGCCAGTTCCAGGATGGACACTCCCCGTTCCCACTGATGGAGATGTTTGCGTCCATTGTTCTGTATCGGGTGGATATTCCTCTTAACATTGTTCACCACCTTCTGGTTTAGTATCGAAGAGATCACTCCGACAGGCTGGCAGAACCTCTGTGAGATCCAGTCAATGTCATCGATCTTGTCCACGGAACGATATATTTCCTGGTAGGTCGCTATGTCCATCGTTGACATTTAGTTCACGTCCTGTATGAGCGGACACGTATCGCATCGTTTCTTTCCACAGTACTTCTTTGCATATTCGACGATCAGTGCATGGTACTCCTTGAACATCTCCACATCTGGAGGCAGCTCTTCCTCAAAGAGTTGCTGCAAGTGTATATAGTTCCCTTCGATACCGACACACCGCATCATCCGTGTTGTGTAGGCATCGATAACGAACTTCGGTTTGTCGGCAGCATAAAGGACGATACTGTCGGCGGTCTCGTTACCAACACCTTGCAGGCTAAGCATGAGTGCCCTCAGTTCTCCCACTGGCAGGGCAAAGACATCGTCCAGGGGATTGTCGACGAAGAATCGAGCAATATTCCGCAGACGGGACGCCTTCTGGCGGTAGAATCCGCAGCATCGTACAAGTCCCTCGATATGTTCAGGTTCGGCATTGGCCAGGTTCTGAGGGTCCACAAGACCGTGTTCTTTCATGTCCGATATGGCCTTTTCGACGTTTGTCCATCGGGTCTGCTGTGTGAGGATGGCACCGATCACCACCTCAAAAGGCGTATCTGCAGGCCACCATTCCTGTGGCCCAAGTTCGTGGAGCAGTTTGTCATAGATGTCTGCAAGGTTCCTGGACTTCATCTTATATCCGCAATGTTGTGTTAAGCAGCAGGATCATAAATAAATGGTCATTCTGACCAGAACTTCTCTTCATAGTCATCCGGCAGGTCAAGAGCCATCGTCTTGTCAATATCCTTTTTCTCTTTCTTGCAATCCGTTTTTTCCACGTCCGATCCGATCACGGTAGTGTTGCGATCCGCGGTGATCACCCTTTCCTGGATCACCTGTTCATCTCCCAGATCGTCATCCCCATTCTCCTTCGATAGAGGGGGCTTTTGATCGGGGATGGAAGAGACCTTTCGGGACAGTCGGTCACGTGTGTCCTGTGCATAGGTATCCTGTATTTCACTGGATCGGCCGCTCACACGGTGGGTATAACGGTATCCTATGGAACAGTTCTCCTCACCCGTTCGCCAGTCCACATGATACAGGTAACATTCCTCTCGTTTACATCCCTTTTCCTTTGTCAGTGGACACATCTCAGGCAATACCATTTCTGATCCTCTCCTCTTTCTCTCATTTCAGTTTTCAGAGGCCTCTGATCGCCTCTGCTATCAGTGGAGCAACGCTTATCCGGCTCTGGGCCTTCTCGATGGTGTCAGTTGCGATGATCTCATGAACACCTGCATTGTAAAGTCTCAAGATGGCGTTCTTTGCAAGGATCGGATGGATACAGGCAATGTAGACATCCTTTGCACCCTGTTCACGAAGCATCTTTATTGATTCTGCCATGGTTCCACCGGTTGCGATCATATCATCCAGAAGGATCACTTCCCTGCCAGTGACATCGATCTGTTTTGTCTTGATAGTGACAGTGTCGCCACTGAGTCGGGTCTTCTCCAGGTAGTCATGTTCTATACCAACATCGTATGCCGCACTCTCCACAATACTCAGGGCACCTGCATCCGGCGATATGATCAGGGGGTCGGTCAGGTTCAGTGAGCGTATATAGTTCCCCAGCAGGTGCGATGCGTCCAGATCAAAGGTATCGGCGTTGAAGTGCTCAAGTACGCTACTCTCATGCACGTTCACCGTGAAGACTCTATCTGCATTGATCGTACGTGCGATGGTTCGTGCACTGATGGGTTCCCCCTTCTTGAATATCTTGTCCTGCCTGGCATAGCCCATGTAGGGGATGACCACGTTGATGGTAGGTGCTTCCTCACATGCATCGATCAGCTGCAGAAGGGCAACGAGATCGGAATCCGTGGGGGTGCTCTGTATGATCGTAACGTCATCGATCTGATCATCCAGTACCCTGGTGTACAGTTCACCGTCAGGAAATCGGTTGAACTCACAAAGTGATGGTATGATGTCCAGCTCTCTTGCCACTCTTGACGCAAGCAACTGTGATGCTGGTCCTGCTATTATTTTCAAGTCCTTATCTCTCCGTGTTTTGATTAGAATATGTTCTGTATTGAGTATTGTAACTTATAATACATTGCTCTTTGCCAGACTCTCTTTGGTCTTCTTCAGGACACGGATGTCCGTGATGGCAGTGTCCGGATAGTTGCCGGTACTGTCCTTTTCGGCGGATTTCACCATGTCCCAGACGGTTAGCAGGGCGCAGGAGACCCCTGTGATCGCTTCCATCTCCACACCCGTCTGGCCGATGGACCTGACCTTGACGGTTGTTGTGATCCGGTCATTGTCCAGGCTAAAGTCGATGTCAATACCTTTGATAGGTATCTGATGACACATCGGAATGAGCTCAGGGGTCTTCTTTATTGCCAGTATGGCCGCGACCCGCGCAGTCGCCAACACGTTCCCTTTCTCGACCGATCCGGAGCGTATCGTCTCGATCGTCCCGCAGGACAACATGATACTTCCCGTCGCGAGCGCCGTTCGCACGACTATCTCCTTGTCGTGGACATCGACCATGTGCGCATGGCCATCCTTGATGTGAGTGAGATCTTGCGCCAATAGATCACCTTTATAGGTATCTTAGTCGATACGTACCTGTTGTCTCTGCTCATAGTCCTCAAGTGTATCGGTCAGTTTTGCGAGCAGATCGTGTGCTTCTGGCAGGTTGAGCTTTATGATCTCTTCGTCTTCACCATGGCTGATCAGTACACGTAGGCGTTTTCGTTCAATATCTACTATTATTTTTCTATTATTTTCCATATATTACCACTTCGAATGAGTTCATCGTTCCATAACTTCGGTGATCCTGTCAATAACATCGGTTGCCAGCAGTCCGTATCCTCTTTCCTTCAGCGCAAGGTCGCCTGCCATCCCGTTGATGAACGCGCCACAGCAGGCTGCATCCATGGCCGATGATGTGGCAAAGATGGCGGCCACGATCCCTGCAAGCACATCGCCTGTGCCACCGACCGTCATTCCGGGATTGCCTGTGCGGTTGAATGCTACCCTCCTGCTATCACAGATCGTATCGTATCTTCCTTTCAGAAGGGTTATAACATTTTTCTCCGTTGAGAACGCAAGGGCCGCTTCAGCACGTGCCTCCAGGTCATACGGTGTCCTGCGCCCTCTCAATGCCTCAAACTCCCCTGCATGCGGGGTGATGATCATCTCACATCCCTCCGCCGGTGGCAACTTCAACTTGTGGAGAGCATCAGCATCAACGACTACCCTCGTACACATGGGTAGTATCCCGGATATGGCTTCGACCGTATCCATATCCCTTCCCAATCCCATTCCGATCACGACCACATCGTGGGTCTGGATCAGGTCCGATATCAGCTCCACATCATCGGGGCAGAGGTGGTTGGATGACAGGTGGCGTACGATCAGGTTGGGGGAGAAGGACGCAATGGTGCTGGCAACGTTGTCGGGTGCTGCGATAGTGACAATATCAGCTCCACATCGAAGTGCGGCAAGGGCTGCCAGTGCCGGCGCACCGGAATAGGCGCCACCTCCAATAACCAGTACCCTGCCTGCCTGTCCTTTGTGGCTATCGGGTCGCCGTCGGGTGAGTACATGTAGGTCTCCCATGCCTACAAAGTCCTCCGCATCCTGACAAACACCAATGTCCACGACCCTGATCACGCCTGCATATTTTTCGACAAGACCGATCTTCATTCTATGAAAGGTCAGTGTCACATCGGCGTGTACTGCTTTTTCAAAACTGCCACCGTCCGGATCGACCCCGGAGGGTATATCCACAGCGATGACGTGTGCATCGGAATTGTTGATCAGGTCAATGAGGGTGGACTCTGGCTCCCGGATGTGTCCCTTTACCCCTGTTCCGAGGATCGCATCGATGATGATGTCCACGTTCTCCAGCCAGCCGGATGCTTCAAGTTCCTGGCCGTCCATGATCTCCAGGATAGCAGTGATCCCGCTGTGTTCAAGAAGTTTGAAGTTCTGTCTCGCGTCCTCGGTCCGTATTTGTGATGATCGGCCGGCAAGGGCGACCTTCACATCAATATCTTCCTTTGAGGCAAGATGGCGTGCCGCAACGAAAGCGTCACCACCATTGTTGCCGCGCCCCGCAATGATCACCACTTTCTTACCGCCATGCTGTACGACCTCCTGTGCGAGGGAGGCACCAGCATTCTCCATCAGCTGCCGTCCCATAAGTCCGAGGTATTCACAGTTGGCATCGATGGCTCTCATTCGTGAGGAGGGAATCGCATATTTTGTCATCAGTTTCTCATTTGTTTGCATTCTATTTATGACTTTATGATTTGATATTTTTTTGACCGAAAACGTCTTAATACCGGATCAAGAATCTATATTGCTAAGGAGGTGTGGATATACCCACCGTTTCAAAAGATATGGATGCTCCTGATAAGACAAAGTTCAGGCCCACATACCTAATACTTGGAAGTGGAAGTATTGGGTTCGCTGTAGCAAAGGAACTCAGGGAGCGCGACAAGGATCTGATCATCGTAGACAGGGATTCTCAGAAGGTCGAGACCCTGCGGGAAGAGGCATATGAGGCGATCGTAGGTGATATAAGTGATCCCGAGGTCCTTCGCCAGATCAATGTCAGGAACCTGGTAGGCATACTGGTACTGAGTTCTGATAATGATGCGAACAAGAAAGCCCTTGAGAACATTAAAGAGATCATCTCATCAGACGTTTACTGCGTTGCAAGAGCAACGGATATCATTAATAAGCAGGATATGGAGTCCATGGGGGCCGACCTTGCTTTCATACCTTCACGAATTGTTGCCAAATCCCTCGCACGTTCGGTCGAACGTGCAGAATCGTTGCGCTTTGGGAATAAATTATCACAATGGTTCAAGAATATCGCTAATGGCACGTTGGCTATTGTTGTACATGATAACCCCGACCCGGATGCCATTGCAAGTGCCCTTGCTCTGAAGACGATCGCAGAGAGTTTCGATGTACGTCCCTCTATCCTATATCACGGTGAGATCGGTCATCAGGAGAACAAGGCGTTCGTCAACCTGCTCGGTATTGATCTGAACCGTATGGAAGAGCATGAGCTTTCGGATTTCGATGAGATCGCGATGGTGGACTGTGCGGTGCCCGGCACGAACAACATGCTGCCAGAAGGCACTCATCTCGGCATTGTCATCGATCATCACCCTCTGGGTGAGGCTGAAATCGATGCCGATTATGTGGATATTCGACCCAATGTGGGGGCTTCAGCTACCATTCTCACGAAATACCTTCAGGAACTGAACGTGGAGATCGGGAATCATCTTGCTACTGCCCTCCTCTATGGTATACGCACGGATACCCTGGATTTCAAGAGGAACACTGATTCGACAGACCTCTCGGCAGCGTCGTTCCTGTATCCGTTATCCGATCATGAGATCCTTGACCAGCTGGAAAGGCCGTCCATGTCCATCGAAACCCTGGACATCCTGGGCGAGGCCATCAATAATCGGCAGGTATTCGGAAGCTATCTTCTTTCAAATGTGGGGGCAATGCGGGACCGCGATGCGCTTCCCCAGGCTGCGGACTATCTCCTGAATCTGGAAGGTGTTTCCACATCCATCGTATTCGGTGTATCCGAAGACAAGATATACATCTCAGGCAGAAGCAATGATATACGCGTACGCCTCGGGGAGGTGCTCAAAAAAGCGTTCGGCGAGAATGCAGGAGGTCATTCGACGGCAGCAGGTGCCCAGATCTCCCTTGGTCTGTTCAATGATACCAGGGATCGTCAGACCTTATTGCGTCTGGTGAACGAGGCGGTTGTCAAGAAGTTCCTGGACGCGGTGGGCGTTGAGGAGGTCGAAGAATAAGTCTTTTCAGTACTCTCATTTTCTCTACCCGGGTGGTGATGTAGCACGGCATCTGATTACCGCTCGTTATTGACACAGCAATTGGAGTTGATGCTTAAACAGGCCCGGAAGATCTCTGCGGAGGACGTTGCATCCGAGATCCGGCGGATCGGTTTCGCCTGCACGATGTGTGGTGGATGCTGTCGCCACAATGAAGGGGACAATCGTGTGCTCCTGACGACGGTTGATATCGACGACCTTGAGAACAACTCTCAATATGCAAGGGAACGGGTGGCAACACCAATGTTGCCGGAGGGATTGAATCTCTCCTCCCAGGGCTCGTTGGGTCGTGTATCCGATGATGCACGATCCCTTGATATTGATCCAGAGGGGAATATCCATACCTTTGGTTGGATGCTTCCAAGAAAAAGCAACGGAGATTGCCGATTCCTTCAGGGGTCCTTTCACACTGGCAAATGCAGGGTCTATGAGATGCGGCCCATGCTCTGTCGGACCTATCCATTCTATATGGACGAGGGCCAGCTTCTCACCTCCAAGTGCGAGGGATTGGGCCGTGCCATCAGCTGGGACGATTCTTTGAAGATGGCGGCCGACGTGCTGCAGCGGCATGTGGCAGAGCTTGAGGATGCTCTTCTCACCTATGAAAGGTTTGAGGATGTGGAGCTGTATCCATGTGCTCCTGCTTCAGTGCAACGAGAGAGGGGGATGGTCAATGTGATCGTACACGATGCCAGAGGTGCTCATTTTGTGAGCATAAGGATTGAATAATATTTGTTCCAGTATATAATTTATAAAAATATGTATTGCAGTGATCCGACCAAAAGGAGGATCTTCTTCTCATCGATTGGTTTATCTATTATATATACATAAAAAAGCGCTGATTACCATGTCCGATAATAATGATCGCCCAATGACAATTGCTGAAAAGATATTCTCAAAAGCATCGGGGAAACCGGTACGTGCAGGAGATTTCGTATTTGCAGATATTGATCGTGCAATGACCCATGATATCACAGGCCCTCTCGCAGTCGATGGATTCTATGAGATCATGCGTGATAAGGATGAGAAGAAGGTATGGGACCCGAGCAAGATCGTGATCATCTTTGACCACCAGGTTCCTGCGGATTCGCTCAATGCATCGGCAAATCATATCATGCTCCGCAAGTTCTCCAGGGAACAGGGAATCCTCAACTATGATATATATCAGGGTGTATGCCACCAGGTCGTGCCAGAGATGGGGCACGTACGACCCGGAGACCTGATCGTAGGTTCGGATTCGCATACCTGTGCCTATGGGGCACTGGGAGCTTTCTCCACAGGGGTTGGTTCCACTGACATGGCGGCGGTGTTCGCTTCGGGCAAGCTCTGGTTCAAGGTGCCGCAGACCATCCGTTTCGAGATCAGCGGGACGTTGTCGGAGCATGTTTATTCAAAGGACCTGATACTGCATCTGATCGGTGATGTGGGTGCCGAGGGTGCCAGGTATATGGCTGCAGAATATGCTGGTCCGACGATCCAGAGCATGTCCATATCTGAGCGCATGACAATGTCCAATATGGCCATCGAGATGGGCGGGAAGGCCGGTATCATCGAGCCTGACGCAACCACAGAGAAGTACCTGCAGGAGCGTATACCCGATTTTGAACTCGATACTTTCTGGAGGTCCGATGAGGATGCAGAGTATTACCAGATACGTAAGTACGATGTGTCGGATCTTGCACCTCAGGTCGCATGTCCTCACAATGTCGACAATGTGAAACCCGTGACCGAAGTAGAGGGAACGAAGGTCGACCAGATATTCGTGGGTTCCTGCACCAATGGTCGTTTTGAGGATCTAGAGATCGTAGCGAAGATGATGGGCGATGAACCGGTCGCAAAAGGTGTGCGATTGTTGATCATCCCTGCATCAAGGACCGAGTATATGAAGGTGCTGAAGGCTGGATATATCGAACAGTTCATGAACGCAGGCGCGATTGTGGAATCACCATGCTGTGGTCCATGTATGGGCGGTTCGTTCGGTCTGCTGGGAGCTGGTGAAGTGGGTCTTGCCACGTCCAACCGTAACTTCCAGGGGCGGGAAGGAAGCCCGGAGTCTTTCGTATACCTAAGCTCACCGGCAACAGCGGCAGCGTCTGCTCTCACGGGGGAGATCACTGACCCGAGAACGATCTGATAAGTGAACAGCTCCTCCCTGTCTAATGGTCAGGGAGGTACTTCCTGTATGGTCTTTTAATGGTGGAATGTTCTGGTCATGGACCACAACACATATATTTAAAGATATGAATCTGACGTTAAGACGTTGGCTGGTAAACCAGCACAATCCCGTCATATTGGTAGGTTTTCAACCAACGTCGTGTCTATCTTATTTTTTAAACAATTCTTTGATAATGTCATTTGCACTTAATACACCGATTGGTCGGTTGGATGCACCGACGTTTTCCTCTGACATGACGATCAGACGGTGAATGTGTTTCTTGACCATTATGTCGGCGGCATCGCGAACTGTTGTTGAAGGATTGACCGTTTCCACGGATGAGGCCATGAGATCTTCGACAGTTTCGACCTTCCAGTTCTTACGACGCATTTCCTTGAGGACATCCATCTCTGTTATCATGCCGAAAGCTTCTCCGTTGTCGTCGACGGCCACAATTGCCGACACATCGTTCTCTGCCATTGCTTTTGCGAAATCTGCGGCGCTCGCATCAAGGGGTACTGTTACTACGCCACGTGTCATTACATCCTTTACAAGCATATTTTCTGCTATCATGTTCCATCACTCCTTCTATTTCCACAATATCCATTCTATACTATAAATGGTCAAAAACAAGTGTTATCATATAACAGTTTGAAGATATTCATATATATAGACATCGGATTGATGGAGGTTAAGGGAAAACGATATACATAAAGAAGGCTCCTGAAATACCATCATTGTATAATCGGAGGTTCTTCATGAGCAAAACTGACATATCAGTTCTGAGTGAGGTCTATGATGTTATTATGGACCGTAAGTCAAATCCTGTAGCGGGTTCGTATGTATGTTCATTGTTCGGTCATCGCAAGGGTATGGACAAGATCCTTGAGAAAGTGGGGGAAGAGGCATTTGAGACGGTCATTGCGGTAAAGAACAATGATCGCGATCAGATCATATACGAGACATCTGACCTTCTATTCCATCTGCTGGTCATGCTTGCAGCAAATGATGTCACCCTGGACGATATTTCTCAGGAGATGGAAAAAAGAAGGCACTGATCAATATATCGCAAGTTCATGCAGAACATCGGTCTTTGACAGCAATCCTATGGGGACTCCGTCGACGGTCACGACCAGTCTCCCGATGTTGTGCTTGTTGAACACCTGGATAGCCTCGCTCAGGGATGCTTCCCCATCGATGGAGATCAGTTCCTCTGTCATTATGTTCCTGATCCTCAGTGTCATCTTTCCATTTGCCAGGGCTTTTCCAATGTTAGTGAACGTCACAATTCCCACGACCACGTCATCATCTTTTACGGGGGCACCATGGATGTTGTTGTTCACAAAGATACGTGCAGCTTCCTGGATGGTCGCATTGGGATCGATGGCAATGGTGTCGGACTTGACATAATGTTTGACTGATTTTTTAGGGAGGGACACCATTTCTACAATAGAGAATAGTAGTGAGTTTTGTGTATCGTCACGCCCCACGACGTCTCCCCTCACCACAAGATGGTTTACAGGGGTGGGTCCTACCTGGACCCGATCGTTCTCCTGGAACTCCCGTATGTTGCCGATCACCTTGATACGGCCGTTGCAGAGTTCAGGGTGACGCACTGTTGTAAAGATTATCTCCGCTGCAGTAGCACCTTTCACAAGTTCTCCATTGCGGTATATTGGGACCACGGCCTCTGTATCCATTGCAGTGACTCCGAGGGCTTCGTATGCCATGCCTGTGGCTCGATATCCGCCTTTAGGACCAGGGACACCCTCCACGAGTCCAAGCATTTTAATGGATTGCATCTGGTTCCTCACAGTACCCGGATTCCTGTCAATAAGTTTTGCGATCTCCTCGCCTTTAACAGCTGAATCTTTCTGTCGTTGTAGGTTGATCAGTGCGATTATGATCTCTCTTTGAATTGGGGTAAGTTCCATGGGACCACTGCTATTTTTTTATATCGAATTAATAAGATCATGTATTCAAGTTTATTCCAGTTGAATGAAGGATTCTCCTGTAAGAGATTCTCAAAAGTCCTATATATACATATTGTAGAAGGTCATGATAGGCATAAGTAGAATCAGGAGGAATAGAACTATATACCTTATGCGAATTTGAACACGACAGCAGGGAAATAAGACTATGATATTCGAGAAGATCCATACGGTACCCACGTCTGATGAACTTGTGGACAAGGCATTTCGAAGGGCAAGCCGTGCCATGGCAGGGAAGCAGATCACGGGCAGGGAGAGCGCCCTGAAAGCGAATGAATCAATGGTGCTGACAGCTGGGAACATCTTTTCCGATAACCTTGCGAACATAGTACGCCGTTTTCCAAGCTTCGATGAATTACCCGGCTTCTATTACGAGATCGCCGATATCCTGGTAGGGGTCGACAAGCTAAGACAATCCCTCTCATCCGCGGACTGGGCAAGTAAAAAGATCCACGAGCTTTCCAGGGAATTCGTGATGAAGATACGCAAGAGTGACAGTCCTATAAAAACCCGCAAAGAGGCGTTCGGGCGTATGGCCTCTATCATGTCGTCCATTGATCCTGATCTCAGGTTCCTCAACGATGCGCGAAATCAGTTACGAAAACTCCCTGATGTGCGTGAGGAGCCGACCATCGTGGTCGCAGGATATCCGAACGTCGGGAAATCCAGCTTTATGGCCCTGATAACCGGGGCACGTCCCGAGGTTGCATCATATCCGTTCACCACCAAAGGCGTTTCCATAGGTCATTTCAAAAAAGACAACGACCGGTATCAGGTCATGGATACCCCGGGTCTGCTTGACCGGCCCATGTCCGATCGTAACGATGTGGAGCTACAGGCAATCACTGCTCTGAAACATCTTGAGTCGGTCGTACTGTTCATTGTGGATGCGAGCGAAAGCTGTGGTTATGTGATCGATGACCAGAAACATTTGCTGGACGAGGTCCGGGAAAACTTCGAGCTGCCCATTCTTGTTGTAGCCAACAAAGCCGATCTTCCTCAGTTCCAGGAACTGGACTTTGTTGATCTGGTCATATCCACTGAGACGAAACAGGGTGTGGATGTGGTCGTTGAGCAGCTTGTTGAAATGTTGGCAAAGGAAAAAGAGAGTTCACTGTGACCAGAACGGCTCACAGGACCCGTTCCATGATCTGAAGTGCTTTTTTGATATCATCCATGGATGTTGCATAGGACATGCGGATGTAGCCGGCCCCGGCATCCCCGAAAGCATCTCCTGGTACGACCACGACGCCATTGGATATGAGCGTGGATGCTACTTTGGCAGAGTCACCCACCCAGGGGAACACATAGAACGCACCCTTCGGGAGCTCACACTTGATCCCCAGGCTGTTGAGTCCTTTGACCAGCACGTCACGGCGCCGTCTGAACTCATCTCGCATTGTTGTCACAGATTCCATGGGGCCTTCGATGGCTGCCAGTGCGGCCCTCTGTGCAATGGAATTGGCACATGCCTGGACATACTGATGCACTTTGAGCATCTGCTGTGTATATTCAGCTCGTGCGGCAGTATATCCCAATCGCCAGCCGGTCATGGCATAGGTCTTTGAGACAGCATTGACCGTGATCACATTATCAGAGTACCGGGCAGGGCTGATGTGTTCTCCCTCGTAGATAAAATGCTCATACACCTCATCCGATATCAGGGTGATATCATGGTCATCGGCAAGTTCGGCAAAAGCCTTCATTTCATCCTTGCTCTGCACCCCTCCGGTGGGATTTGCCGGGGAATTGATGATCATGGCCTTTGTCTTCGGCGTGATGCGCTCGGCCAGGTCATTGGGTTTAATGGTGAGTTCTTCTCCAAGCGGCACACTGACGCTCCGTCCACCCATGATCCCCACAAGTGCCCTGTACGAAACGAATCCCGGGTCAGCCACCAGCACCTCGTCACCAGGGTCTACCAGAGCCGCAATTGCGATCTCCAATGCCTCGGATGCGCCGGATGTTACTATGATCTCGTCCGGACCGACCCCAAACCCATTATCGTTTTTGAACTTGCGGCTCAATGCCTGCCGCAGTTCCGAAATGCCCGGTCCGTATGTATAACCAGTGAACCCTTCATTGATCGCATCGATGGCAGCCCTTCTGATATGTTCAGGTGTGCCAAAGTCCGGCTGTCCCAGTCCCATATTAATGGCATCCGAGCCTGCGGCTTCGAACATCTTTCTGATCCCTGAGATATCGATGTCCTGAACCCGATGTGCGAACTTGTCTGTGGCCATTGTACTCTTCCCTCATTCCAGTTTGGCATGCCTTGATTTCAGATCTGCCTCGGATGCACCGGTGATGACGATCAGTTCTGCCACCAGGGAATCCAGGAATACCATGGATGCGATCTCAAAGGAGGTTCCCAGAGGGGTCAGATGTGAATACTGGCCGCGCATATGCCGTTCCAGATATCCTCCAAGGTCGTCCTTCGTTCGTCCGGGGATCTCCACCACGGTGTTTGCGAGTTCTCCGAGCTTTGAATTGCGATTCGAGGTCACCGTTATCAGTGTTGCACCAATGTCCTTTGTGATCTTTCCAAGATCGGCGATCGAGCGGGTTTCCCCTGAACCTGATATGGCGATCACGACATCGTCCTCTTCTACAGCGGGGGTAGTGGATTCTCCGACCACGTAGGATGTAAATCCGAGGTGCATAAGTCGCATAGCAAACGTCTTACCTACAAGGCCAGAGCGTCCAGCACCCATAACAAAGATGGCATCAGCGTTCATGATGCCGGAGATCATGCTGTTGATGTCTTCTTTGTTGAGTTTCTTTGCCACATTATCAAGATGTGATGCCATTAGTTCGATCGATGAGATAAGATGTTCGCATTCGGTAGGGTCTATTTCTCTCATTATTGTTCCTCACATATCGGTTGGGATCAGGGTATGATGAGTGTTATTCTTTGCTATCCTCTTTGTAAGTGATGTTCTTCATCTTCCAGCCATCAATCTTCTTAAGCTGTTTAAAAAGTCTCGTTATGTCCGCATCATCACCATTCCAGTATATGTCAACGGTGACATCCTCCTCATCCAGAGTCGCTGAAATGGATTCCGCAAGATGGAACAGGGCCTTCTTGTTATGGAATGGGATATGGAATGTTGCACGATATGCATCCATGTATCTAGCGTATGTCACCAGGGTGTACCCCTGTTTCTCATAGTCTGTGATCTCATCGAAATCACAAATGATATCGGTCTCATGAACTGCGGACTTGTCGATCTTCGATATGTCAATCAGGACATATCCGATTATCACATCCGGGATATGTTGGGAGAACCATACCGAGATCTTCCCGTAAGTGCATACTATGTTCACATCATCTCTCCCCATCTCAAAGGATGCGATGGCTTGACGATATGATGTGGTCTTTTGTTCTTGATCGATGGTCTGCATTGGTCACACGCAACGATTATTTATTTGATACAAGCGCTGTGATCAGGTCCCGGTCCTTTCTAAGTGTCTTAAGCTTATTAGCAGGCCCGATGACCGTGAGTCGGGTACGAACCCCCTTTTTGAATAGTTTCCCAAGTATCGAATGATCCTGCTGGGATGGATAGCTCTCCATCTCGATACCCGAGAAGTCATCCGGATCGATATTTGTCATCGTCATCTCGATAAGATCCGCCTGTTCTTCCGGTGTCAATCCTTTCTCAAGCACAAGTATCTTTCCGCTTTTCACCTCATCGATTATGAACCTGATCTTCTCCACAGGTGACATCGTTGATAGTTTATCCTCGGATAATAGATCCATCTGAAATCCTTGCATTGTGATCACCCAAATCTCTTTGAGATCTGTTCATAGAGTGTGTCAATGTTCTTGCCTTCCAGCGCAGAAATTGCGACCATAGGGTGTTGTGGGAATGCTTCACGGATGGTCGAAGGCGACGATTCTGGCAGGTCGATCTTGTTCGCCACGATCAGCAGCGGCAGGCTACGAGCCTCCATATTGCCGATGACAGTAACGTTCACCTGGGTATAGGGGTCTTCGGTCGCATCCATCACAAGGATCACTCCATCCAGATTATCCAACCATTTGACGGCCTCGATGACACCTTCGGTCGCTTCCTTTGCCCTTCGTTTTGCCTCGGCCTCTGTCATCCCCCGTTCCATAAAATCATGGAAGTCGATCTTTGTGGCAAGACCTGGTGTATCTACGATATCCAGGGACAACGAGTTACCATTTGCCCGTATGTTAACACCCTCGCGACGTCTGGCACGGCGGGTCTCGTGTGCAATATTTGATACCGAACCCATGGCATCCCCTGTCCAGTCCCTTAATATGCGGTTTGCAAGGGTGGTCTTGCCAGCATTCGGAGGACCGTAAATACCGATCCTTGCATTCTCTTTGTTGAACAGTTTCTTGAGGAATCCTGATAAGTTCCTTCTCAGTGATTTCATTATGCCCATTTCTTTTCTCCGTCCGTGGGGATTATTGAACTATTATTCTATGATGTTGTTAATGCTATTTGTACTTTAAACGATCGATCGTTCAGGGCAATTATTCCCCAATGGTCCTAACACGGATCATCTCTCTTATTCCATCATCGCAACAGTCAGGTTGATAGCACTCTCGGCGATGTTCACTCCATAGTCCGCGGTTCGATCGATACTGTCGGCGACAGAGCCAAGTGCGACGGCCGCTTCAACTGAATCGATGGTGAGAAGCGCCACGTTGAGCATATTGATCTGTGCTCTTATATCCTCGATACTATCGATTATCTGGTTCGCCAGTCCCACATCCTGACCATATAAGGCATCTATGCCCCCCTCAACAATCTTTCGTGAACTCTGGCTGGCAGTTGTTATAAGTTCCATTATTGGGTCTGGTACGGGGTAGTCCAGTGTCTGTGCCACTGTTGCGATCCTCAATGCATGGTCTGCTATCCGTTCCAGGAACGTGGCCACCATCCTCAGGTCATAATATTCGTTAATGTTCATCCGGGATGTGTCAAGCAATCTGGCACCACGTAGGACCGATCGGAATTGCTTTGATATCAGCAAAAAAAGGCGATCTACCTCATCGTCCCGCTGTATCACATCCATTGCAAGGTCCGTATCTCCACTCTTGAGTGCCTGCATAGCCTCTTCATGCATGGAGTTCGAGATCAGGAACATCCGCCGGATGCTTTTCTTTATGGAAACCTCATCCCGGTTCAACAGGTCCTGTATCACTACACTCCTCGCGTTCTCCTCGATGATCTCCGGACCGATCAGTTTGTGGCACACATTGCGTATCACTTTCTTCTGTTCGGCCAGTATCCTTTCGCCGGTCAGTTCGATGATGTCATACCCTGCGATATACGCCGCGATCAGGTTGCGTGTGAGATCGTCTCCCATACACCCGGTGACATCCATCTTTTTTTGTTTGGGTTGTGTGGACGTGTCCAGGGTAGCTATTGTAAGCGTTCCATCTGGTTGTGCGTGTATGGATACTCTGGATCCGGTCCGTATCCCAACCCCTTCCGCCCATTGTTTTGGCAGGGAGATAATATATGTCGAACCACCGGTCTTCTGGACTTTTCGTGTTTCCATGGGAATCTCTCTCTTGACATTCAATCCTATATCTGCATATATAGATACGATCTTAATATATATGTCTCTCGCGACAGCCGGTAAAAGGCACTTCAACGTATCCAGCCATGTACGATATCATTCGTGTTCTGGAAACCCGTATTTCCCTATCAATGGGACAAATACAACTCCTCCCTCATCCTCTTTGTGGACGGGACCATCAAGGTCCTTCCTCACTATATATAGACGCTGTGTAAAGTTCCCCACAGGAATGGTCATTATTCCGCCTCTGGATAACTGCTGTACAAGTGGGTCCGGGATAGAGGGTGCTGCAGACGTGACGTTTATGCGGTCATAAGGAGCATGGTCCAGGGACCCGCCCGACCCGTCCTCCAGTATAATGGAAACGTTCTCATAGCCCGCAGCTTCAAGGTTCTTTTTTGCAAAGTCCACAAGCTGTGGAACCCTCTCTATACTGTATATGTGTCCTTCTTTGCCGACAAGTTCTGCCATGATGGCGGCATTGTATCCTGAACCGGTCCCGATCTCCAGAACCTTCTGTCCGACTCTCAGATCCAGCAGGTCACACATGATGGCGACCATATGGGGGGCCGAGATGGTCTGGCCATGTCCGATCGGTAATGGGGTATCCATATATGCAGAGGATCTGACATTCTCTGGTACGAACAGGTGCCGCGGAACGCGCATCATCGCATCAAGCACGGATTGTCGTATTCCGAGACCCTGAAGGGAATTGATCAGTATCCTGCGTTGTACTTCTCGCTCCATGCAGTTCGTCCTTCTCCCCACCCTGTGGCGCGGGTTGCCTCTGCATAGATGCGCTTAATATATTTTGCAGCTACCCTGTCCCCACGTCTGGATGCAAAGTTCCCATCCCTGATCTTTATCCGGGAAATCGTGAATTTCTTCCTTCCTGCCATGTCGGTATCCCCAACTACAAATTCATAATCCCCAGGCACTGTCTTGTTCACCGACGTGGTCTTTGAATCTGAGCGTATGGCAATCTTGACGACCACTTCATCGGTCGCTCGTCCCCATATAGTAGTTATGGTATCGGCGGTGGCAAAATCCACACGTTTGTCCTGTGCCTCAAGGGACGTGACGATGATCGGGTAGATGTCCTCCATCTCCTCATCATCCACGATGATCTCCTCCTCAACATGGACCATCTCCTTTCGTCCCATGTTGATATGGCGGGTGAATGATTCTTCCTCTTTGCTGATCACTACATTGACCCGAACGGTCGTCTCTTTCCGGGTCTCTGCAGGATGCACATCGCCACATTTCTGACATTTGACCGTTGGGTTCTGACCCGCTCTCAACACTTCATGCCACACAGGTTCCTCTGGCGAGCATGAAGGGCAAACTGTCTCAATTTCCTGTTCCATAGATTATTCCTTTTCATTGATTAGTAAGTAGGTTCGTATATCTCTGACCGTTGTCCGTCATGAAATAGCAGCAGCATGTGCGGCAATGAACTCCCGCATGAGTTTAGTACCAAGTATGGCAGTCTGTCCACCATCGTATCCAGGGGTAATTTCCACTACGTCAAATCCCATGGACAACGGGGCAAGACGACGCACCATGTCCCTGACCTGGATAGAGGTTAATCCGAAGGGTTCGGGTGTCCCGACCGCTGGTGCATAAGCCGGGTCGAACACGTCCATATCGAGTGACAGATAGATATGGGAACAGTCCAGCTGATCGAGGACCTCTGAGAGCAGTTCGGCAGTTCCCATTTCGACCACATCCTCAGGTGTGTAGTATCGGATATCGTTCTTTGCTGCGAACTCCCACTCATCCTTAGGTCCACTACGAATGCCTATTGAAACATAGTTATCTGTGACGGCATCGATGATGTGCCTTGACACGCACGCATGATTGTACTTCAATCCGCCGAACTCATTGCGCAGGTCAAAATGGGCATCCAGTACGACCACTCCAAAATCCTCGCCTGCATGTTCCGCACATGCTTTCACACATGGATAACTGAGGGAATGCTCACCTCCTAACATGAGGGGGATCCTACCCTCTTCCACAATGGGGATCACATCGTGGTACAGGTCTCGTAATGTATCATTGACCGAGGCATAGACCTCAAGGTTGCCAGCATCGTGTATCGGCAGATCTGCAAGATCAATGTTAAAATATGAGTTATAGCTCTCAAAGTTCTCCGATACCTGCCGCATGGCATTCGGCCCCGATCTGCTCCCTGCCCTGTATGATGAGGTCCCGTCGAACGGAACTCCGAATATGACATATCGTGCACTCCCATAGTCCGACAGGGCATCCATCATTATAGGCTGATAGAACATGATCGGGAATATGGTCCTTACCTGAGGTCGATCTTCATCTGCTCCATGGCAGTGATGTACGTGATGTTCCCACCTTCCTCGATCCTGTCCTTGTATTCGGCAGGGATCTTGAGCTCGAACGTCGAGTAGTCTTCCAGATCCATAAGCTGGACAATGTCACCTGCAATGGAAAGGACCTGTGCGCTCTTGCGCTCGACAATGGGTACGTAGGTCTTTGAGGAGACCGAGCTCACAATGGAGCGCTTCTGGTTGTCGAAGATACCAACGGCATCTATCCTTGCTTTTGCAGAGCCGTGTTTTCCGGGTTTGGATTTCGATATGCCCTTGATCATACATGGCTCATCATCTATCACGACATATTTTCCTTCTTTAAGTTCCTTAACTGTGACCTGCTGTTTCATATGTAAAACCTCTGTCAGTTGATATCAATTATTAATGCGGTTATAACAGTTATACTATATATCAAGTTAGTGAGGTAATACGGATAATATTATATGTAGGTTTGGATGTGTCATTTTCATCCTGACCCGCGCGATCTCACGATATATCCGCTGGGGCCCATATCTGCAGTTCGTCATTCAGCATCCGTGAACTCAATGGTAATGCTGTTCTCCGGTATAGGTTCACACCTTGCCTTAACTTTCGCAACAGCTGCGGATGTGGAAGATGTCAAAACTGATCTGGACCTGCCATCGGCAGGGATCATCGTTGGTTCTGCAGACCGTTCCAGCTCAAGCAGCCTGGTTTTGAGTTCTACTCCTCCCATATATCCTCCAGGACCGGACCGTGCGACCACTCGATGACAGGGGATCACGATGGGGTATGGGTTTTTGGCCAGTGCCTGGCCCACTGCCCGGGTTGCTGCGGGTCTGCCCACACGTCCGGCAAGCTCGGAATAGGTGATCGTCTGTCCGTAAGGGATCCTGCGCGTCTGCTGGAGGACATCCCGCTCAAATTCGGTCAGGTGGGAGAGGTCCAGTGAATACTGGAAAAAATCCACATCATCTCCCTTCAGGTATCGCAGGATGTCCTGACACAGTTGCCGGGCATCTACTCCTTCCACTCTCCAAACACCTCTTCCTCAAGTTCCTTTCGTTTACGGCGGGACCGTATCCATCCGATCCCAAGATACCCAAGGATCACCAGGCCAATGATCAGCGCCATGATCAGGTAAGGGAGTGTTGAGCGTAGCAGCAGGGGATTGAGGTTGTCCCGCGCTTCGTAGGTGGGGTACATGATGTCCCGCTTATCGGTGGTATGTGCCAGCCCCAGGGCGTGTCCCAGTTCATGCTTTGCCACCTCCTGCATGTTCGCATCCCCATACTGCTGCCAGGAATATCCCTGGTAGTTGCCCACCTCGAGGACGATGTCGGCATGAATATACCGATCGCCTTTTTGGTGAGGGATGCAGTATCCTGCAACCCCTTCCGGGGCCCCCGCCACCTCTTCCAGGTTCTCGACCCACATGATCGTGATATCTGCATTCGGTTGGTCCACTTCCTGGAAGTGTGGGGCATAGTTGAGGTGTCCATTACCGCCTGCTTCCCAGTATCCCAGGGAGGCATCGATCTGGGTGCGGTAGGTGGGGCTGTAGTGGGGCGGTATGTTCTTCTCCTCAATGTACACGGTGATGGGGGAGTGGTCCCACGGTCGATCAAGCAGTTTCGGGTATGTCTCATCGGTCGCTGTCGTCACTGGCGCAGATATCAGGAGCGTCAGTACCAGCAGGACCACGAGTTTTGGCTTAAATTTGGCCATGATCATCTACTACTATGTTGTCCGGGGAGATATAATATATGTCGGGTAAGAAAATTTGATATACTATCGTACATTCTTCCATCCATGATCAATATGAATACGAAGGCCATCTTCATTCTGCTCGTTCTGATGATCGTGCTATCGTTGTCAGGGTGCACCGGGGTTTCGCAGGACAGTTCCTCGATCCCACGTACATTTGAGAATGTCACGGATGTTGTGGACGGAGACACGTTCACTCTTAACTCGGGAGAGCGGGTAAGGCTTATCGGCATGGATACTCCCGAGATGGGGGAGGACTATTATGCAGAAGCCACAGAGCACCTGACTGATCTCATCCTGAATAAGCAGGTAGAACTTGAGGGAGATGTCAGTAACAGGGACCAGTATGGTCGTCTTCTCAGGTATGTGTGGATCGATGGTATGATGGTGAATGCAGAGCTTGTGCGTTCGGGTCTTGCAGAGTCGAAATCCTATGATCCGGACACGAAGTATCAGGATATTCTCGATGAGGCAGAGGACGAGGCCCGGGATTCCAGGCTCGGCATCTGGTCCGGCACGGTCATTTTTGATGATATTGATCCCAGGGATATTGTATCCTATCTTGATGCCATGCAGTATGTCGGAGAGGTGCGGGCCGTGGAGGGGCGGATCGTGCAGACGTACAGGAACGAGGATGCTGGCATCATTTTCCTGAACTTCCATGATCCATACAAAGGATACTTCACGGCGGTGATCTGGTCGGATGATTGGGACAGGTTCCCGGACGACTGCGAGGACTATTATTATGGAAAGGACGTTCTGGTGACAGGGAAGATCATTGAATACAACGGTGCCCCGGAGATCGAGGTATCCGATCCCTCCCAGATCGAAATCCAGGACTGTTGATGTTCAGGTGGCGATGCATAAGCTATTAATGAATGACTATGAAATTATCCCTTATGCAAAAGCAGATCGCAGTGGTCTTCGACAGTGCAGGCACTCTCCTGCATATGTACCGGGTCGCAAAGGAGGCGGACAGTGGCCAGATCACTGAGAATATAGAGAGTACGCTGCTTGTGGCACAGCGACGCGGTCGTGCCCTGATGGTGCTGCATATTGACAATGGTACCATCCTGAGTGCTGATCCCGATACAAGTGTCATCGATTTTATCGACGAGAACAACGTTAGCATTGGCATCAGTTGTTCCAATGGGCAGATAACAGCAGAGCAGGCTTACGAGGTCATCAAGGGAAGCAATGTGACCGTGGGGGCTGTCCAGGAGGTGCTGTGCTGGGTGCGGCGTCGCTGTCCCAACATCTTCTACATTGCATCAGGTCTCATTGTTGATGTAGTTAACAACGATGTACCATATGTGCTGAGCACAGGGGGTCGGTTGTATGGGAACACACAGAGAATGATCCAGGAGCTAAAGGAAAGAGGGGTTGATACCTATGTTGCATCCGGGGACAGCATACAGAATCTCAAACGTCTTGTACAGAGTATCGATATTCCCATAGAAGATGTCTATGACATAGCTAACACTCATGAAAAGGAGCGGATCGTGCAACAGCTCAAGGAGAGGTATGATACGGTCCTGATGGTTGGTGATGGTATGAATGACATCCTTGCCTTAAGAGCTGCCGACGTGGGGGTAGTGACAGTCCAGCAGGGTGACGACAGGCCCGTGGAGTTGAAAAAGGCTGCCGATGTGGTGATAGATGATATCATTAATGTTGTCGATGTGGTGGATGAACTGATCGCCGGAAAACGCGAATCCTCCACATGAGGCACTTTTGGGAAGTTAACAGTGATATAATAATGCGTTATGTTTATGTAGTGTCTGAATAATGCAAATGCAAATACAAAATCGCTACTAATCTAATCAACTATTTGGGAAAAGGAAGTTCACGTGATCAATTTGGAGGAAAGCTAAATGCCATTATTCGTCGAAGTGAAGGATCTGACCATTGCCTATGGTGGAACCAAGGTCCTGAAGAACATCAATCTCAACATCAATGAAGGGGAAGTTGTAGGAATACTTGGAAGAAGTGGATCAGGCAAGACGGTTCTGATGCACGCACTGCGTGGAGCCGAGGAATATGAAGATATATCTGGCTCGATCATCTATCATCTCGCACGCTGTGGCGATTGTGGGCACATCGAGCCACCAAGTATGGAGGGTATGGAATGTGTTCATTGCAGAAAGGGAACACTGGAACCATTCGAGGCGGATTTTGTATCGCTTGGGATACATGACCAGGATCGCAGGAACATTGGTAAGAGGGTTGCCATCATGCTGCAACGTACGTTTGCTCTGTATGGTGATGATCGTGTCATTACCAATGTGGTCAACTCTCTGATTGAGATCGGGCACAGTAGTGCGAATGCCATGGATCGGGCCATGGATCTTTTGGAGCAGGTCCGTATGTCACATAGGATCATGCATGTGGCACGTGATCTTAGTGGCGGTGAGAAACAGAGGGTCGTCCTTGCACGTCAACTTGTGAGGGATCCTATGCTGTTGCTTGCAGATGAACCCACAGGTACGCTGGATCCGCGTACGGCTGATGTCGTCCATGATGTTATAGCGAAAGCGATCAAGGATTACAATATGACCATGGTGATCACATCCCATTGGTCTGAGGTTATTAAGGACCTGGCTGACAAGGCGATCATCCTGGAGGAGGGAGAGATCGTGAACGAAGGCGACCCTGTCGAGGTCGCAGATGAGTTCATGAAACTTGCTTCACATGTTGAGAAGAGTTGTGATGTAGTGCTGGGTGATCCCCTGATCATGGTCACGAATCTGACAAAGAAATATATTTCTGTGTCCAGGGGTGTCATATATGCTGTGGACGATATCTCGTTCGATGTGAAGGAAGGCGAAATATTTGGTATTGCAGGTACCAGTGGTGCGGGTAAGACCACAACATCCGAGATCCTGATGGCCAATATACAGCCTACCAAAGGTGATATCCGCGTGCGTGTTGGCGATGAATGGGTGGACATGACGGTGCCAGGGCCGGATAACAGGGGACGTGCCACCAAATATATGGGCATCCTTCATCAGGAGTATGGATTGTATCCGCACCGCACGATCATCGATAATCTTACAGAATCCATTGGTATCGATCTTCCATATGAACTGGCAACCGTGAAAGCTATCAGGACACTGATCACCACAGGTTTCTCCGAGGCAAAGGCAAAGTCCATCCTGGACAAGATGATGGATGAGATCAGTGAAGGTGAACGACACCGTGTTGCTCTGGCACAGATCCTGATGAAAGAACCGAGCATCATTGTCATGGACGAGCCCACAGGGACCATGGACCCTATCACAAAGGTTGAGGTAACAAGATCGATCCTCAAGGCCAGGGATGAAATGGGTGATACGTTCATCATCGTCTCCCATGACATGGACTTTTTGCTTGAGGTGTGTGACCGCGTGGCCCTGATGCGGGATGGAAAGATCGTCGAAGTCGGTGAGCCGGAGAAGGTCATTGCCCAACTGACCGAAGAGGAACGTGTTCAGGCTGCTCAGGAATGAGTTTATTAATACTGGCTCCATAGTGTTACGCAATGCAGGAGGCTACCGAGACGAGTGAAGAGGTACACGTTCAGATCAATGGGCATTCGATCATATTGCCAGCAGATGCTTCCATCAGGAATGCCATTGACATTTCCAATGCTCCGTATCAGGACGGCACCGCGGTCGGAGTTATCAAGAATGTCGAAAGCCGTAAGGCTGACGTGATCAAGGGATACACTGTGCGTACGTCTCAGGGCGATCTGAAGATCGAGCTGTACTATGATGCATCAGATTCTATCAGGCGTTGGTCAGAACATTTCAGGGACTATGGGGACACGCCTGTACGCTGGACGGACAATAATGCCGTAGCATTTGGACCAATGGAGACTGATGTAGTTCCTGTGAGAGGGGCTGTTGATCTTGGGGCATATGAGGTGCTGTTCGGTGCCGGTGGCTTTGATCCTATGAATACTCATCTAATATTTTCACTTGTCTCACACTCGTCCGAATATGGGGCGCCTGCTGAGGGTCCGTTCGGATCTGTCGTGAGCGGGAGAGGCGTGCTGGCCCGGCTGGGGCGAAACGATCGGATCCTTGCTATCGAGCCGGTGATCGAGTGGGAAGAGACCGGTGAGCACATCTTTACAACCGATATCAATACAGGACTTGAGGATGGTTACAGCGTATTTACTTATGTGGACGTGGAAATGGATCCCCTGGCTCCAGAGGGTGCGGAACATTTCTTTGCACTGGTGAGGGACGGTACGTTCGATATTGATCTTGTGTCGAGTTCCTTTATTGAGGATAGTTCGTTGCACGGCGAGATGTGCACCTACGAGAATTTCGAACCAAGGGACGCGGGTACTGTATGGGTCAGGACCGTAGGATACGGTACGGGCAAAGCATTCATCGCACGTGATGATCGCACGGCCAGTATCATGCATTCCGTGGTCGGTCGTGTTTCTGATGGCATGGAACTTGTCAGGATGGCCGAGGCGGGTCATTCGATCACTGTCAGGACCACACCACAGCAGGTCATGGTCCTGGGAACAGGGTTCCAGGAGGCAGGCGAACACCTATCGTCCATTGGTGTAGAACTTGTCAGGGACGGTTATGTTCAGGATGATGCCGTTATCGTGCAGCAGACCCCGAACAACACACTGGATATATTGAGGGAAAGGAAGGTTACGGCTAAGGGAGTGCCCGGATCAAAGCTGGTCAGGATACAGCTATATGATGATCGTGCTCCGAAGACCCTGGATTTCTTCAGGCATGCTATTGGGTTGCAATTCAAGCCAGTAGGTCCGCTGCCTGTGATGATGACCTATGAGAATACCTACCTGTTCAAGGCAGAACGGGAGGCAGAGAGGTATAAGGAGATCATGCCCGAGAACGTGCCACAGGAAAAGGTCCTGGCTGGTGAGATAGGAGTGACCAACCAGGCTGCGAAGAGAGTGGGCATGGTGGGTGTGAAGATCGAGGACGATGATCTCTTTGGACCCACTGGAGAGAAGTTCGCAAGCACCAATATCGTTGGCAGAATACTGGAACCCGAAAAACTGGCGGGACTTAAGGATGGTGACGTTATGTATGTGATCGAAAGTCAGGACGGTGGTCAATGATGGCGGATGAGCGACAGGATGGGGACATCATTACCAGGATCGTTGTGATCAGTTCGGATAGCATACTCCCCGCGGATGCAGCGATGAAGGTCTACGAATCAGAAACATCCATCACGATCAAGGAAACATGTTTCGGAACCATGGTGACCGGTCCTCAGGATGCGGTCAAAAGGGTGGTAGAGGAACTCAGGTCCCAGGATCGGAACCACATCTTTGTAAAGGAGAGGGGTTTTCCTCCGGGAGATGAGAGACGCTGCCGGGCCAGCAGAGGAGGCGGGCCACGACCGGGTTTTCATTTCCTGAGAGAGGAGGTCAATATTCTCCCGATGATCGGGAGTGCACTGGACGCATATGATGCCCAGGTACCTCTTGAGAAGAAAGGCAGACGTAAGGAAAAACTTGGAATATTAACATTAATGGATATCATCGAATCAGAATTATGAGGTGTAAAATTGTCAAAAGTGTTTATTTATCCAACTAATAGCCTGATCCTTTCTGATCTGGTCGAGAGGTTCGGTCATAAGCCCCTTGCCATGATGGGACAGATACGTGAGAAGATCAATACGATAGGGGTGGATTCCCCCCCTCTGAACATCACTCCCGAGGAACCGGAGAAGGGATTGAAATATGCA
The DNA here is from genome assembly GCA_034659615.1 of Methanobacteriota archaeon. Classification (GTDB taxonomy): domain Archaea; phylum Halobacteriota; class Methanosarcinia; order Methanosarcinales; family Methanosarcinaceae; genus JAIOTO01. Next base: position 30,381 of record JAYEHR010000066.1, read on the forward strand.
GCCGTGGAGGTGCCTGCCGGTGTCAGGGGCAGGATGGCCCTGGTGGGCCCGCTGATCGACGATGCTGAGGCTGCTATCATTGTGCGGGATGCAACCATTGCTTTTGGATGCATGGGTTGTGCACGCACCAATGAGCTGACCAAGTTCCTGGTGAGACAAAAGGATATCCCGATCCTGGAAGCTGAATATCCCGAGTCAGATGAAGATGGTCAGGAGTTTGTGTACAGGATCGCAGAGTTCCTGAAGTCGCTGCCAGCAGGGGATGATGCCCAATGACACAGGACGATCAGGTGGTCATAGCTCTGGTATCATGTGGTTCGGAGTACGCTGGCATACAGCAGGAACTGGAGAGTGCAGCAAGTGGATTGAATGCGAAACTGGTCTATCCGGAGATGGATGTCTCGACCCTTGACACCATTGGCATGGAGTTCGGGCTGGAGGTCGCAAGTCCGGACCTTAAGCTCATGATGGCCAGGGCGAAGGCCGTGGTAGAAGGTGTTGCGCGGGTAGATGGCGTATTTGTTGGTACCTGTTTCAGATGCGCAGAGGCGGCCATTGTACGTAATGAGGTGCGCCGGTACATTTTCCAGAATTCGGGTCTGCCGGTGATCAGTTATTCGTTCACCGAGCGCACGACCGCAGCAACGCTCCTGACACGTCTGGAAGCACTCACCACTATTGCCAAACGAAAGCATCTGCTGGGTCGGGAACGTCAGACCGGGCTTACGGCAGGTGTCGATTCCGGTTCCACCACCACCAAGGCCGTGGTGATGAGGGACAATGAGATCATTGGTGAGGGCTGGGTTCCCACTATCAAAGTCATCGACAGTGCCGAGAAGGCACTGCATCAGGCCCTTGAACAGGCAGGGGTGCAGCAGGATGAGCTGCAGGCCATTGGGACCACTGGTTATGGGCGTTTCCTGATAGGCGATCATTTCAATGCCCAGCTGGAACAGGAAGAGATCACGGTCAATGCCAAGGGAGCTGTATTCCTTGCAGACTGCCAGAAGGGACACGCTACGGTTATCGATATCGGAGGTATGGACAACAAAGCCATATCTGTGGAGGATGGGATTCCCGGGATGTTCACCATGGGCGGTATCTGTGCCGGTGCATCGGGACGTTTCCTTGAGATGACATCAAAACGTCTTGGCGTGGAGATCACTGAACTGGGTGATCTGGCTGTAAAGGGTATGCAGGACAATGTGGATATGAACAGTTACTGTATCGTGTTCGGCATACAATCCCTTGTAAATTCATTGGCCAAGGGCTCATCACCGGAGGATGTTGCGGCTGCAGCCTGTCACAGTGTGGTCGAGCAGATATTCGAGCAGCAGCTTCAGGAGATCGAGGTCAAGGAACCGCTTATCCTTGTGGGTGGCTCATCACTGATCGCAGGGGTCCCCAAGGCAATGGGTGATATGCTGAATATCGATGTACTGGTTCCCCCACATTCACAGATGATCGGTGCAGTGGGTGCGGCACTGTTGGTGTCCGGTTATGTGGAGGAATGATGGGCATGGAACCCCTCGAGACATTCGTGGTGCAAACAACGGTGGAGGCTGAGGCTGCACCATATCGGAAGATCATCGAGGATGTGATCTCCGATCTTACGATTGCGGGTGCTATCGGACGACTCAAGATCGTGATCAGACCAGAGGATTCATTGTTCCAGATGGCTACCATACTTCGGGGTAGCCTTCCCCTTGTGAAGGTGGGTGATTTTGCCGATGTCGAGAAGGGCACTTCTATGAAAAAAGTGCAGATAATGATCCGGGAGGAGAGGCCCCTTCCACGTCTGCTTGAGCATCTCTGGGCACGGTATGGGCGAGGGGCAGTGGCCCATCCGGAACGCAGAACGTTATCGATCACTGTGGAGGATCCAAAGACAGAGATCCCCCTGATCAAAGAGATGGTCGTGGACGATCCACGGCGCACTCTGCGATCACGATTGGTGGATATGGCGATACGCTCGACTCCCGAAGGATTCAGGGTACGCTACCATTCGTTGGATGAGAATTATTTCGTCTTTGTGGCAAGTGAGGATACCATGAAGCAGGAATGGATCGATGAGGCAGATCAGATGCTGGATGAACTAAAAGGAGGTGATGCTGGTGGCAGTGCTTGATCCATATATCTATGAAGGGGGGGTGCACAAACATGGGCTGATCCTCGAGTTGCTGGAAGATATCGGTGGTTATCTGATACAAAAGACCGCAGCATCCACAGATATCACCCTGATAATGCTTATTCCCAGAAAGGATGTCCATATGATCGAAGCGCTTGGTGCTAAATTATTAGGCACGCTCACCAGGGCTCCCATGACCGGTACGGAGATCGCGGTGGTATCCCCCACACTTGCATATCATCACCTGCCCCATTCGGCGTGTGATGTTGCGGAGTACCTGCGCCATGGAGGCGCGAACACCAACATGATCGGTCTTGCCAGGGGCATGGGTCGTAGGGTCGCTCTATCTGCTGATTATGAGAGGAAACTGATCAATGAGCACGATATTGCTGTATTCACATTCGGAACGTTCAGTGATTGTATCATGAACAAGAAACCGAAGTTGCTGGAGGGCATCGACATCCCTATAGTGGTCACAGGTGGCCCTGATCTTAAGGTAGAGGATGTTCCCAATGCTGATGTGTATATTGGCAACATCGGTCGGGTTGCCCATCGTCTGCGTGGAGAGGATGAACTCAAGGGACTGGATCGTATGAACGAGAAGGTTGGCGAGGTGGTGGACCGCGTGCGTGAGGACATTGCAAAGGATCCGTTGGCGGTGTTGCCGCCAAGGGTGATGAAGGAGATCCAGGAACAGGTCCCGGATATCCATGGTGTCCTGGCACCGGCACCGATCACCCTTCAACTGGATGGGTTACGGGTGAAGCTACCCTATGAGGACTATCATGCACCGATCGAGAAGCTGGAGCTGGATGGGGGTGTGGTCCTATCAGACGTAGCCTGGATCACTCCTTCGAAGATGAAAAATTATATCCTGGTAAAGATCAGGCGCAGATCAGATGTTGGATTTGTTCTTTAATTGCAGATAACGTGAGGTCGTTGTTATGGATTTTGAAAAAATGAAGCAGATACTGGAGAAAGACCCCGATGAAGCTGTCTCCGAGGTCCTTTCCGGTGTCGAGGAACGCTATGGTGAGGTTCCCTATATTCTTGAGTTCATGAGGGATATGCCAGAGTTCCTGATCCCGAAGGTCATGTACGATAATTCGATCATGCGTGAGTTTGATCGTCTGGACCCCAAGACCCTGGAGCTGATCTGTATCGGGGTATCGTCTGCCCTGCGATGTGAACACTGCATGAAGATGCATATCCGGGTTGGTCATCGTCTTGGTCTTTCAAAGGAGGAGCTGTTCGATGCCATATTGATCGGGGGCGCGATGTCCAATGCCTCAGTGCTTGCAGATGGTACACGAGCCCTTAATGCCGAGATCAATAATGATGGCGAACAAGCGTGTGATGAGGGCTGTGATACCTGCAACATCGCATCCTATGATAATGGCAAGTGAGTTGCGACGATCGATGTAACTGCCAGGCAATTGGTTCCGCCTGCTCAGTCAATATTCCCGTTCGTATATTCTGCGGATTCATCCTAACAGGGGTGTACCTGCTATCAGGGCACCGACGATGTATCCGATGATCACACCACCGTTCAGGAACGGTAATCCTGCCTGAGGTTTGCCTTTCATCACGAGTATGGTCAATGCAAAGAATCCTGCGATGGTCCCGATCATCGCTCCGATGGTGGGGTAGGGCAGGGATCCGGAGTGCTCGATGAACACATATGAGGAGACCACAAGTATGCTTGGCATTATGGCATCACCCAGTCCCATGAAGAATGCTTCTCTTTTACCTTCCATGCTGACATTATCCGTTATGAACGAGTAATCCAGTTTTTTCGGGATGACGAACAGTATGGGGAGTTTGAGGTCCATGACACCTTCTGCCAGATCGATCATGTGCTTGGTCTTATAGACGGAAATGGCATCGTATGCTGCCAGCAGTCCCAGCAATACGATCGCGGGCATGATCCCGAAGGATATCCCAAAGATCGAGCTGGCCGCAGCACCAATGACTATGCCGATCACGTCGATCACATACCATTCAGGGAACTTGTATAGCAGCACGGTGAGTCCGATGGATGCTACAATGGATATGGAATTATTCACCACGTCTTCGATCCCAAGGATGTAGAGAAGTGGGTAGAATCCATAATACAGTGTGGATGCGACAGCCAGCAGGATGGTCACCTGGATGATCCACTTGACGTTTTTCTTTATTGCAACAAGAAGCAGGGCCGTGAACACCAGGATGATGCCGATATAGTAGAAGGAATTTGCAGTGGATTCGGGATTCTCGACCGCCTGCATCCCCAGTTCGTTCATTGGCGTTGCAAGCGCCAGGGCGATCACCTGTATAACAAGGATGAATCCTGCCATTACGAACATTGGCAGATAATCTATAAAAGTAGTCTTCTGGTCACTCAACGATATTGGCTCCTGCTCCACTATAATTTTAAGAGGTATGATGGCAATGGAGTATTTAAGTTTATGTGACTATTCCCAGGACTAAAGATCATGGGCTTCCATGGCTTTTCATCCAAGAGATTGTAACCCCAATCTCAGTATATTAATAGATGCATTGAGATCTCTATCCATTTTGAGATTACAACAATCACATTCATGGATACGATCTTTCAATTCCTTTTTAACAATGGTTCCACACCTTGAACACATCTGAGAAGTGTATGCAGGATCAACGAACACTACTTTGGAACCGGCCCATTCTGCCTTGTTTTTGGTAGCGTCCATTAATTTTCTCCATGCTACATCTGATATGCTTTTCGTAAGGTGGTGATTCTGAACCATTTCTTTGACATTTAAATCCTCGAAAACAATGACACTGTATCGGTCAACTAAGTCCCTGCTGACTTTATGAATAAAATCATTCCGCCGATTGAAGATTCTCTCATGTATCCTATGGACTACCTTTAGAGATCTCAACCAGTCATCAGTGCCCTTTTTGGTTTTTGACATATTTCTCTGTGCTTTTGCAAGATTCTTCTCTTCTTGTCTGAACCATCGAGGGTTTGGAATGTACGAACTGTCTGACAACACAGCAAACTTTTCAAGTCCTACATCTATGCCTACAGCATTCTCATTCATGGATGAGACTGGTGTTTTATCGACTTCTACAGAATAACATACGTACCATTTTCCAGTAGGGTATCGTCTAATGGTTGCAGTTTTGACACTGCCTTCAACTGGCCTGTGTATTTTGGCTTTCACTCTCCCGATCTTAGAAAATTGGATCGTTCTTCTATCAATAATATCAAAGCCAAATTGTGGATAGGTGAAACTGCCATACCTTCCTTTGCCTTTAAACCTCGGATAACCTGGCTTATCTCCGTTCTTAACCCGCCTGAAGAATGCCTTGAACGCAAGATCTACTCTGACCTGTACATTCTGCAACACTTGGGAATGAACCTGTTTAAGTTCGGGCTTGTCTTTTTTCCACTGCGTCAGTTCTTTATTCGTTGAGTACAGCGATATAGTTTCCTGATTATCATCCCATGAGGTTTTGCGCATAGCAAGTGTTTCGTTATAAACCCATCTACATAGTTCCAGAGAAGTCTCTAGCATAGTTATTTGTGATTTTGATGGGTATATTCTATAACGATACGTTTTACGCATAATTACACATAGGTGCGAATTGCTTAAATATGTTGTGTAGTTAAATACTGTGTGGGGTACGATTCATCCCATGGCTAAAGACCGTGGGCTTCTCTGCCCCTACTCCCTCTTATCGTAAGCTTAAATACTATCAATCATTATATACCAATAACAGTGATTGAGATGAGGTTTTTCTGATGGAGACAAGGGACATAGTTTTTTCCGTTGTGATGGTAGTGTCAGCGTTTGTGCTCACGTTCGAATGGCTGGGCAGGTTCAGGTATAGCCCTGCAAACTCATTGATCATATTGTCTGCCATGGTTATGGTTGGAGCACTGGCTGCTATGATCCTGTCAGTGGACACGAGGCTGCGCAGGATCGAGGACACGCTGGATACAAAGGAGCGATCACTACGCATTAATATTCAGAGTGTTGAGCACAACATGGATCGCAAAATGAACGAGGTAGTCAATATTGTGGATGGTGCAGTAGAGGAGTTCAATCGCAGGAAGTACCGCTAAACATGTCGTGAAAAATCCCGTAGATGGGATATATCATACGAGCTCCTGGCAGCGGATACTGATCCTTGAACAATGTTCACGGGCAGGCCGATGACTGGATATCGTCGATCGTCGATCTGTGCCGCAAACCATATTAATAGGCTTGTACATTTGGGTGCTATAGGATGACACATCAATGAATGTTCGGGAGGGCGGTCATGCGTATCAATTTAGAACCTATCGGTATTATCAAGAAAGCTGGTAAGAACTCAGAGATCCTGATCTATTCTGATTTTGAACAGATCATCAAAAGCATGGTCTCCAGACTGGGCAATGTTCCAGTTGAAGGTCAGGACGTACTTGTGGTCCATAAGAACAGCAACGTAGATGATGGCCATCAGGTACAGATAACGAAGACTACCATGGTCAACAGGGTCGGCAACATTCTCAAGGTCGGGAAGATCAACGGACATGATGATTCGGTCATCGATGTTCGCCTTGATCCTGGAGCAGCTCCTTCTCACGATTCGTGATACTGAGGTTCCTGATAATTATACATGGTCGGATCTGCGTATCATGGGTACAGATATTGGTGAACTGCTTGAAAAACGGACGGTGGAGCTCCTCGATCTTTCACACAGGGTGGTGGCTATCGATGCTTTCAACACGCTGTACCAGTTCCTGAGCATCATCCGGCAGCGTGACGGTACTCCCTTGAGGGATTCCCAGGGGCGCACCACATCCCACCTCTCCGGTATACTGTACCGGTTGACCAATCTCTGCGAGATGGGAATAAAACCTATTTTTGTTTTTGACGGCAAACCTCCCCGGTTCAAGTCTGCTACGATCAAAAAACGCACTGATGTCCGAGAGGCTGCCAGTGCCAGGTGGGCTGATGCGAAGGAGAAGGGACTGGCTGAGGAGGCCTACAAATACGCCCAGGCGTCTTCGAAAGTGGACCAAACGATCATAGAGGATTCCATGCAGCTGCTGGAGTACATGGGTATCCCGTGTGTGCAGGCATTGTCAGAGGGTGAGGCTCAGGCCGCGTATATGGTGCAGCAGGGTGATGCAGATTATATCGGGTCACAGGACTATGATTCTCTCCTGTTCGGTGCGCCGCATGTGGTGCGCAATCTCACGATCACAGGCAAACGTAAGTTGCCGGGCAAGAATCTCTATGTGGATGTGAGTCCCGAGCTGATCGATCTGGATGATACCCTCACGAAACTGGGCATCGATCGTTCCCAGCTGGTCGATATCGCCCTATGCGTGGGGACTGACTATAACCCGGGTCTTGAGAATATCGGTCCCAAGAAGGCCCTGAAACTCATTCAGGAATACGGTAATATCGAGGCGGTGCTGGATACTCTGGGCCAGACCATCGAGGACCTGGATGCAAAGAAGGATTTTTTCATGCACCCCCCGGTAACCGATGACTACGAACTGAGATGGAACAAACCGGATTCGGAGGCTATTTTCAATTTCCTGTGCGATGAGCACGATTTCTCCCGCGCCCGGGTGGCAAAAGCCGTGGAACGTCTGGAAGCCAGCACAGACACCGGCCAGAAGACGCTGGATCAGTGGTTCTGAGCGTTGGTCGGGTGTATCAGTGAGGTTCCGGTCATCTCGTCCGGTTTCTCGATACCCAGCAGATCCAGCATGGTCGGGGCAACGTCCGAGAGTTTCCCGTCATCCAGTGTGTAGTTTCCGTCATCGAGCACTGCGACACATGGGACCGGATCGGTGGTGTGGGCAGTATGCGGTTGGTGTGTGTCAGGGTTGTCCATCTGCTCGGCATTACCATGATCGGCGATAATGATGGCATTGCCATTTACCTTGTGGAGTACCCGTATGATCTTACCCACACAATCATCCACTGCTTCTACTGCTGCTACTGCAGCATCAAAGAAACCTGTATGTCCCACCATGTCCATATTCGCAAAGTTCAGGATGATCGCATCGTACCGGTCGGACATGATTCGCTGGATGAGTTCCTCTGTCACCTCATAGGCGCTCATACTGGGCTTGAGGTCGTAGGTAGCCACCTTGGGTGAGGGGATCAGAGCGCGTTCCTCGTTCTCGAACGGCTTCTCCACACCCCCGTTAAGGAAAAAGGTCACATGAGCGTACTTCTCGGTCTCAGCGATGCGCAACTGGTGTATATGATTGACGCTGAGCACCTCTCCCAGGGTGTTCCTGATCTCTTCTGGAGGATAGGCAAGGGGTACATCCAGTTTCTCATCGTATTCGGTCATACAGACGTAGTGGACATGTGGTCGGATCTCGCGTTCAAATCCCTCAAACTCATCGTCCACAAAGGCATAGGTCAGCTGGCGTGCCCGGTCAGGCCTGAAATTGAAGAAGATCACTGCATCCCCATCATCAACTGTCGCAACCGGCTGACCATTGTTATCCAGGATAACTGTCGGCTGGACGAACTCGTCATTCTCCCCGCGCTCGTAGCTCTCACGCACCGCGGAAACCGCATCCGGTGCGGTGAGTCCTTTACCTATGGTCAGGGCGTCGTAGGCACGACGGGTCCGGTTCCAGCGATGGTCACGGTCCATGGAATAGTACCGACCACTGACAGTGGCGGTCCTTGCGATACCGGTCGAGGTACAGTATGTTTCATGCTCCTTCATGTCCTTCAGCGCTGCTTTTGGTGGTACGTCCCTGCCGTCCAGAAAGGCATGGATATAGACCTGGTCCAGTCCTTCCCGTTCTGCAAGCTCGATCAGGGCACGCAGGTGGTCCCTGTGGCTGTGCACGCCGCCATAGGATACCAGACCCATAAGATGCAGTTTTGAGCCCTGTTCTTTCACATACTGAATTGCATCCAACAGCACAGAATTGCTGTAGAACTCTCCATCCTTTATAGCATGGTTGATCCGGGTAAGGTTCTGGTAGACCACCCTGCCGGCACCGATGTTCAGGTGCCCGACCTCGGAGTTCCCCATCTGTCCCTCTGGCAGTCCCACTGCTTCGCCTGAGGCCTGGAGAAGGGAATTCGGGTACTGCTCAAGCAGACGGTCCAGGTTCGGAGTACTGGCAGCGGTCACGGCGTTGCCTTTAGTTGTTGGGGAGTAGCCCCAGCCGTCCAGTATCATCAATAGCAGGGGTCGTTTTGGTCGTGTCATGATCAATAAAATGTTTCAATAAGTATTAAATGCTTGTCATTGTCCCTCAAAATACTCGAATGCGTCAATGATGTCCAGGTAAACGCCATCAAACCCGGTATCAAGAATGATTCCCATATAGGATCCATCGTTACCGTAGATAATGTCCTGCCAGTCATCCTCCCAGTAACGGACTTTATAATTGCCGTACCATTGCGGATTTTCCCCTGCCAGCCATGAAGGCGGATGGGCCATCCATTCGTCCTGCCAGTAATAGCGGTAGTCCTCTGCCTCACCAATGCTCATGTAAGCGATCACCAGACGTGAACCCCCGCTGGATTTTGTTTTTAGAGATGATACTTCTTCGGCGTTCAGTGGCATGACATCATAGAAAAGGTCGATGATAATAACATCGTAGTCCGTGTTCCTGATGGTATCCAGATAGCTACTCCTGTTCGGATACGCACCCGGATCGATTAGATACAGGAAGTTTCTCGCATCTGTCAATGACGTGACATCAAGAGTATTGGCATTGTACGGACCTTGTGGGTATTCGGGTATTCTGTCCAGGTCCCTGTGATCTGCGGCAAATGAGATGTATCCCAGCTCAGCGCTGCTGGAGTACGAATCATCCATAAGTGACGGGGTTGAGCAGTAGTCAGTGACCAGGACCGTAAGCCCATTGTTCCTGGCAATGTCCATGAAGTATCTCATGTGGTCTCGCTCATGTACCGGAGTAGCCACATTGTCCTCCTCGTATCCGTAAAAGAGGTCTTCCCGCCCAATACCATCAATGGCTTCAATATATGCTGTGGAGGCGTCCCCGTCCGGCTCCCCGTCCACTGTGAGCAACTCATGTCCGTTCTGTGGGATCACCATGAAATCCGGATTGACCTGCTTTGAGTAGACACTGATGTGCCGGACAAGATCACGCATCAGCTGGCGATGGTCCATATCTGTGGATGTTATTGTGTCCGTGTCTATATCCGTGCCAGTGTCGCGATCGATACATCCCATGATCGGAACTGTTGCCATGACCATTATGATTACCATTACGAATAATATCTTCATGTTACCTTTCAATCTACATCAATGGAAGATAATGTTTTGTGTACTTCTTTCAAAACGAATAAGTAAAATTGTCTGGCATTGGGAAGCTTTGATCATCGATTAGTATTATCAATTGAAAATACTTATAACTCAACATGATACTTTGAAATTGTGGGATATTTATTCATCACAACGTTGAACACCATGGGGAATTGAATGAACACCAACACGATCGACTGGAACGAGGTATGGAAGGAGACGATGCAGCTACACGACCAGCTCCATGGTGATGCGGGCGATACTGATCCGTGGAGCACGAAGGAGAATGCCCAACGTTTCTGGAACATGTCGCAACAGGATGGTGGCAAGCATGTTCGTAAGACCATTGACAGTATGACCATAGGTCCGGATTCGCGGGTGCTGGATATTGGCGCCGGGCCAGGGACGCTGGTGATACCACTTGCTGAACAGGTGAGCCATGTGACTGCTGTTGAACCGTCCAGAGGCATGGCGGGGGTTTTGCAGGACAACATCGAAGAGTACGGTCTTGAAAATATCACATGTGTGCATAAACGGTGGGAAGATGTCACGACGGCTGACCTTGACACCCCGTTTGATGTGATAATTGCATCCTTCTCCCTGCATGTGCCGGATATCAGGGATGCTATACAGAAGATGGTGGACGTGTCCGTAGGTCACATCTACCTGTACTGGTTCGCAGGTGAGACATCTTGGGATACCCAGTACCGTATGATCTGGCCCAGGTTGCATGGTGTTGAATACCATACCGGGCCCAAATGCGATGTACTGTACAATGCGCTCTACCAGATGGGTATCTATCCGAACATAGAGGTCTTCCCCATGGATCATATCACCAGATTCTCTTCACTGGATGAGGCGGTGGAGCATTACAGGCATCATTATCAGGTCACTACGCCAGTGCAGGAGGCTGTTCTCAGGGATTTTTTGCGGGAATCCGTGCTCGAAGTGGACGAAAATGGAAGCAAAGATGGAAGTGGGAACGGGGGCACGAATGGACTGGTCCAGCGGGGGCGTTCCCTGCGTGCGAAGCTGTGGTGGGACAGTAGGGACTTTGGTTGAGAAGAGGATGGTAAAGGAGGGGGTCTCCCTCCCTAATCTTAAATTGTCACCCATAAACCCAACAAAATAAGGGATAATCCACTGATCAATTTCAGATATCTCCTGTGTTATTTGACAGTTTCAACCCGTTTCTAAAGAGAATGTCTTTTCTTTTAAGACTGTCGGATAAGTAGCAAATCAAAGACATTGCTAACTAAACTATGGAATTAAAACAACGTCATGCGGAACGTTATATTTATAATGTGAAAGTAAAACATTAAGGAAAATGGTCTGAAATGGACTTTTCCGACGCTCTCATATTGCATACATTTCTTTTGCGCCTTCTTAGCGGGTCATTGTCATGGCCTACTTTGGAGTAAATAGGTTTGGACCCATCTGGTACGTCCCAACCTATGAATACTTGGATCGCTTCCAGTGTCTTTAAAAGCAAACTACAATGCAATAGATTCACATCATATCCCCATTTCGATCTGATCAAAAAACACTCCAATAACCCTTTCATCCCCTTTTAGTTCCTCTTTGATCCCTCAACATCATCAATATAAACGAACAGGATCTTCTCATTCTCTTCCAGTTCTTTTTCGAGTTCTTTTGCTGTACTATGATCGATCCTTCCATCAAACCGTGCATAACATCCGATAGACTGTTTCAGTTGCAGATCGTGATCATCCAGTATCGTAAGGAACTCCTTATCAACTATGACCGGCTCACAAATGGTAATTATGTAATGGTCCCCCTTTGCAATATCGGGTCCCGATTCAACCCAATTTTCCACTCCCTGCAAATCATCTTTAAAAGCCAGTGTTTCATCTTTTTCAATCATCAGGTAATAGCAATCGCCCATCCAATCAACATCATATTCTAATTTATATCCTGTACCTAGATCATGGTTCCCAAGAATTTGTCTCACTTCAGGTTCAGTAACTCCTTCTTCAAACCAGACGAATAAACCGCCTGCTATTATTTCATGTTCATTTATTGTATATGGGCTATAGTCAAAATTAGCAATCAGGACTTTATTGTACTTCTCAAGATCACCTTCAATTCGTTTTGAAGCATTGTAATCAACATCAACGGTAGCTTTTTTCTTATCACCAAAACGAA
>JAYEHR010000067.1:0-14516 GCA_034659615.1 Methanobacteriota archaeon
AAAAAAAGAAAGTAAAAAAGAAGGGAAATGGACTTAGTAAGTCCACTTCTTTGCTTCTTCGATCATTGTCTGCAGGTTCACGGTAGGTGTCTTGCTGACAATTCCACAACCTGGTGCAAGCAGACCGGCGCCTGCTTCCATGACCTTCCTGGACTCTTCCTTGATGGCCTCGACATTATCCTCTCCCTGATTCCAGAGCATGCTTACAGGGTCAAGGTTTCCGATGATGATCGCGTTGTCTGCCTTGCTCACTGCAGTTGCAGTGTCCACATTCTGGTCAATGCTGATACCGTCAACACCACAGGCGTCCATCAAGGGAATACCTTCGGTGGTGTCACCACATATGTGAAGTGCGGTAGCTATGTTCAGATCATGCATGGCATCCACGATCTTCTTGTGGTAGCCGGTAACGAACTTCTCGTAGAACTGGGCACCAATGAGCTGGTAGCTTGCAGTTGGATCAATAATGGTCATTGTGTCTGCACCATTCTCGACCTGTTTCTTGGCATATGCGATATTGAACTCTGTGACAAAGTCCATGACCTCCAGACCGAACTCCTCGTCTGTCATGATGGTCATGAACCAGGAATCACCGGTGAGGTGCTGTGCAAGGGAGAATGGTCCGATCATGCTACCTATGATAGGAAGTTCATCTCCGTACTTGTCAGCCAGGATCTTGACCGCCTTGCAGACCTCATTGATCCTGCCGTGGTTCAGTTCATATCCCTCTAACTTTGCAATGTCAGCGGCTTCCTTGATCACATGGCTAATAACGGATGGCTGCTGTACTTTGGTACTTGGCTTGATGCCACAGCCAAAGAACTCTGCTTCAGCAGTGATATCGAATGGGACACGTACGGCTTCAAAACCTACTATGGTGTGTGCTGCTTCTGCAAGGGTTGCCATCTTCTCTGCATCTGCGTGGGCTTCTGGCCATGCTGCTCCACATGCATCCATCTGCTCGACAGTTCCAGTCTGTGTGACACAGACAGCTGGCATCCTGTCAACTTCTTTACCGGTCAATACGCGTGCTAATCTCTCTTTTGGTGTGTATTCAGCCATTAAAACTTCACTCCTTTAAACTCTAATAGTCACTGATCTTGATAGCTACTAAGGTAGTACGGCTATGCATTTAGCCTATAAATATCTTTTCATAATGTCAGACCATCCTGAACTATGGCTATGCATAACCAGATATATAATCTCGCACGTGCCTGAAATCATCTCTTGTCACAGAACACTACCGGTGACTCAGAGCACAGCATGTAGCATGGCGGCAACACCGATGACCAGGGGTTCCATCACCAGATCGACGTTGTCCCTCTTCCCGATATCCTCTGGCAATCCGCAGGGGATCCCTGGTGTGGAGACCAGACATCGCTCCGCGACCATACCCTCCGAGATGGTGTTGCTGTTTGGTGTGGCCTCAAAGACCATCGAGAATTTCTGTGGGTGGTCCAGGTCAAGAGGTATTATTCCCAGTTCCTTCTCCGCCTTTTCGAGGAACTCGGTATTCGGGTCATAGGCGAACACGTTGAATCCCTTTTTCACAAGATGCTCGGCCCCGCCGTACCCGACCCGCCCAAGTCCTATCACAAGCACATCCTTCGCGTCTGCATGCTGGTAGCGTGAGGCGATCTCAGCATAGATCACACCGGTGCATATATGGTTGGTGGCTACCTTCCCGTTCCTAAGATTATGTGCTATGAACATATGGTCATCTGCCATTAGCAGGATGTCCGCGCCTCTGGAAGTAGCCTGGTAATATCCTGTCACGTCGGGATGTTCGGTGATGAAACCATCCAGTCCGAAATAATCGGTAATGGCAAGCAGTGATGAAGAAAAATTGCCAATGATCCCATTGCCAGCCGTGATGGGGATGATGCCGATCTTCTCGCAACCCAGTTTTGTTCCATATACCGCTTCACATATCTGTTTGATGTCCATGCCCGTTGTATCTTTGATAATATTGTCGTTCTGTTCAAGTTTCTTCAATATATCTTCCAGATCATCTGGTGTTAACAGTGCCATTATTTGATGCCTCCTTCCATGTTCCTATAATGTTCCCTGATCAATGTAACTCCCTCTTCTCTCCGAATTTCCGTCGTCATCTGATCGCCATCCCAGCAGATGAGAGTATACACCGTTCGCTCTCCCCTGCACACGAAGATCTCCAATCCCTGCTCGGCGTGAAGTTCGGTATAATCGTCACCCTGTGAGAGTACATGTTCGCCAACAGGGATCAGTTCTTCGCCGTCTGCTAAAAGGTGCTCAAAACTGCAGTAGTTCTGCTCAGGCGCCATGTCGATCTCACTGACCCCTCCTGCGAATGCCTGTATCAGAAGCTGTAGCAGGTTGATGCCCGATGAATGGTACACCACCGTGGGCGTCTGGCTGGGAAATCGTGCATCGATCTCTATGACCCTGAGCCCTTCGGGAGATGCAATGGCCTCGACATCCATGATCCCTTTCAGGGAGAGATTGACCGCAAGTTCATGGGCAATACGCCGAAATGTTTGGTCATGCGGGATGGGTGTGATCATGTGGCAATCGTAGGTGTCATCGATATGCACTTTCGTCTCTTTCCCCACTGCAAAGTGTTCCCCGTCCCCCACGACCTCAAGGGATACCACGTCTCCAGGCACATATTCCTCTATCACCATACCTGGATCGAGACCTGAGAGCTCTTTATCGGAGTGGATGATCCGGGCACCCACACTGCTGCTCTCGCAGGGGGGTTTGACAAAATACGGGGGTGTGGAGGGTGTACCAGCAGGAATCGATATGCCAATGGATGCAAAATATTGCCGGGACCGTATCTTATCCATGCTCACATAGTATGCATCATGATCAAAAAGGACGGGACAATCCAGGCGAGGTGTGATCCGTCGGATAAAGTCCAGGGTTACAAGGTTCTCATTGACCGGTATGATGGCATCGACATCCCCTGAGATGTCGATCAAACGTTCAGGATCATGTATAATATCAAAACAGTCGAAACGATCAACAACATTGCGTATCAGCGGTCTCTTTTTCCTGTCGACCAGGACAACTTCCATCCCGGCCTTCCTGGCAAGATAGGCCACTTCGAACCCCTGTAGCTTGCCCCCGATCAGACATATCGAACTCATTCTACATACCCAGTACCTTGTTGAAATCAGATTGGTCCGCTGGCACCATTCCCATACTCTCAAGCCGTTTCACAACGCTTTTTATATCCCTGTCCCTTTCATCCATGTCCCGGTCGTAGTTGACAACGCCTTCAAGGACAGAGTCCGATGAGATGATCGAAGTGACTACATTGGCACCCGCATTGAGACGATGGACCATACCCTCGATACCCTCGAGATCCAGGGATGCAGGTATCAGGCGGTCCGGGAACATGAGCCTCAGGATCGAAATGATCTTCAGTTCCTGATCGCTGGATCCTGGTTCGCTGCCCTCGTAGGGAGTCCCATCCTGGGGCACGAAGGTCATCACACGCACCATATCGGGATCAGATGTCTTAAGCCCCCGGAGTGATGTCAGTGTGGATTCCAGATCCGGCTCGACACGGGTGAGTATCCCGTCCTCGATGCAGTACCCTATATCCTTTGCGAAATTCCTGGCATTGATCCGTTTCTCAAAGGATTGTCCTCTCCTGAGCTTAGCATACAGTTCCCTATCATAGGTCTCCTGGTACAGTGCCAGAAAATCAGCACCGCTATTATGCAATTCCACAAAAGTATCATTATCCACGACGCCCGGGGATACCATCACCGGCAGTCCCACACGATCCTTGACAGTCCTGACGATCTCTGCCAGTTTTTCGGGATTATCGTAGAAATAGGGATCTTCACCCATGGTCAGGTCGATCATGTGGAACCCCTCTCCTTTCAGCCCGTCACAGAGCCGCTCGATGTCCTCAAGGCTCAGGCGATAACGTGGGATGGCATGGCCACAATTGTAGTAGCAGAAAGCGCAGTTGTTCTTGCAATATGTTGAGAAATATACGAAACTGTACAGGAACACCTTGTTTTTGAAGTGATGGTCCCGAACAGCCCTTGCAGTGTAGAAGAGCTTGTCAAGTTCCGTTTTATCAGTGATGGAGAGCAGGTCACGTATGTTGTCATCAGATAGTTCTGATCCGTTCATGATCTGTTCTGCGAAATTATCAAGTTCGTCCTGGCCCATTTTCTTAAACAAGATCCTCACCTTAAAGGTTCGTGGTTATTCCATTGTAGTACGATACCGACCTGCTTGCGCGTTTGATGTTCTTGTAATCATGTTTTACCTTGAGCAATCTCTCAAGCCCGAACCCTGCTCCGATCCAGGGTTTGGTCACGCCCCAATCCAGGTCCTGCGGGATCGGTCCCACCACAGCTGATGATAGCTCGAGATCACCATGCATGACATCGATGGTATCGCCATAGACCATACAGCTATCTGCAACGATCTCATACTCGATACCTAAGTATTCCAGGAACTCGTCGATGATGCCCACGAGATTCTCTCTTGTTGACCTTGATCCCATCTGGCAGAAGTTCAGCATGGTAAACTCCTCAAGATGTTCCTTGCCCTCCGATTCCTTGCGGTAGCAGGTCCCAATCTCGAAGATACGTACCGGGTCAGGCAGTACGTTGTCAAACTTGTGCAGGCAGTTGTACAGGCCCGGCGCAAGCATTGGACGCAGACACATATTAGTGCCCTCTATCCGGAATATCTGCCGGAACAGGGGGTCTTCCTTTTCGATCCCCATCCGCTCGATATATTCCAGAGGTATCATAAGGGGTGCCTTGATCTCAAGGAACCCTCTTTCCACGAAGAACTCAGTGATCGTTCTCTCAAGTTTCCCAAGCTGGTCCTCCCTGCTCTCTTCATACACCTTCCGCAGGTCATCTTTCCGCCTCTTTACCAGCATGCTCTCGAGTTCTTTGAACTCCGGCAACTCGTCTGGTAAGGATTGCTTATCTGTGGGAGAAATAAGGGTACTGATCCGCTCTCCCTGTGAACGAGTATAAGTCTCCTGTTTTTTCACAGCCATTACTGGGGGCATCACGGATGGTGGCTCGCTGGGTTTGGGTGTAGTACTCGATACGGACTTCACGACCGTTGCAGCAGGTTGTTTCTTCGTTTTGGCTGCTTTTTTGGACGTGGAGACGACACTGACCTGTGTCCTCTTCTTGTTGAAATCCTTCTTAACAAAATGATCGATCATCTCATCGGAAAGCTTGCAATGTTTGCAGGCTTTTCGATACTTATTGTTCCTGAGGGCTCGCGCAGATCGACTGGACCGGGAGTTTTTAACTGTGAAGGATTCACCGCAATCCGTCACGATGTGGATATGTTTTCTGGATACTTTGAAGTCCTTGATACCATGAAGTAGACCACTTCGGGCAAGCCACACTCCATTGGCTTTTATCAGTGATTCCAACAGTTTCTTCTCCATAATATGTTACTCCATCAGCTGAGACTCTTCTTCCCAGCCAGTTAATTCCATGATCGGCATCCTATTTGTTCATATTAAGTCCATCAGTGTTGGTTTGATCCAGACTGTCCGTGATACACCATGACTGCGATTACATACGGAAACCCCGGGAATCTAACCCGGCTGAATGGATTTAGAGTCCATTCGATCTACATGATCAGATTTCCACATTTGTGGAATAGTATGTGCATGTATCTGCCTATGTGGCAGTTGGACGTATTGTGGATATATATCATCCAGTTCTAGACAATTAATATTAACATGTATTTAAGATTATGGGTATGCCCGCATCCGCTCATGATTATGATCTGGCAGTAGTGTATTGCTCTTCCAGGTTAATGCAAAATAACAGTTCCATTCCAGAGTGGATAGTGAAGTGTGTTCAAACTAAACCTGATTTTAGATAAATTAAAATAGCTTTTCTTCATTAGATATCAGTTATCAAAACAATGGAACACATTATCATGCTTCCCCTCAAAAATAATATACTGACCCTTGAACCTTCCACACATGGTAGCCTTATCCGCATGACATCACAGATGTACGACATCCCTGAATCAGAGATACTTGATCTCAGTGCTAACCTGAACCCTCTGGGCAGCCCCTTCGACAATCAGGAGGGGGGTCCTGATGTTAATCAGGAGTACGGCCTGGATATGGATGAACTGATGCAGCGATCCCTGGAGACCATTGGTCACTATCCCGATAACCGTTACATGGAGTTTAGACGGTCTGCAGCCCATTTTGTGGATATGGGTGTGAAGGCGCAGCACATTGTCGCAGGTAATGGATCCTGTGAGATCATACGACTGGTTACCGAATGTGTTCTTGAGGAAGGGGACATGGTACTCATTCCCCAACCCACATTTGCCGAATATGAGCAGCAGAGCCGTATTGCGGGAGCCGTCATCAGACACCATCCACTGGAATATATGTTCAATATACCGACAGACCTGCTGACAGATGTAAAGATCGTGTTCGTGTGCAATCCGAACAATCCCACCGGCGAGCTGATCCCTCGCAGTAAACTGATAGAACTCGCTGACCGATGCGCAGCCAGCGATACATTGCTTTTTGTCGATGAAGCCTTCATCGAACTGGCAGACCCCGAACAGAGCATTGCGGACGTGGCAGCGTCCAATGATCATGTATTCGTGCTCCGGTCCCTGACAAAGGATTTCGCCCTGCCCGGCATACGGGTGGGATTCGGGGTCACATCTGTAGCAATGGCAGATGCACTCAATACGGCACGTCTGTCCTGGAATTTAGGCTCGCTACCCGATGTGGTGGGCTGTGCCCTGCTGGGTATGGAAGGAGGATGCAATAGTCCTTACCTGATCGAGTCCAGGGAATTTATCAGAACGGAGAGGGAGTATCTAATAGAGCGTCTTTCTGACATTTATGGCTTCGAACCAATGCCCAGCAGTGTTAATTATGTGCTGGTGGATGTGAGTGGTCTGCTGATGGATTCAGTTGAACTCACTCAGCGGCTGGCATCCCATGGTATCCTTGTCAGGGACTGCAGTTCCTTCTATAGCTATAATGAGGAGCATGCCGAGATGGCGACCCGACCACATGGTTGCTGCTCTCCTGCAAGTCTCCAGGATATTCACGATAAGGATTACATCAGGGTGGCAGTCCGACCACGTCAGGAGACCGATCGTTTGATAACAATAATAGGGGAGGTCCTCACCGAATCTGGGAAGGAATATGCAGAGGAGAAACTGAAGCAGACCATTGAGAATGCATCCTCTGGTACCCCCTCCAGCAGGAATACCTGTGAGTATTATCCCTGTCATTTTCAGGGACAGGACTGTACCTTCTGTTTCTGTCCGTTCTATCCATGTGAGGATGAGGCCACGGGTGGTCGGTGGATCGATAGTACCACCGGTGGAAAGGTGTGGAGCTGTGAGGGATGCACCATTGTCCATCATCCGGATGTCGTGCATCAGATCCTCGACATACTGATGGAAGAGGGTACCACCGAAGATAATCTGGCCAAGGCATGGAAAGAGGTTATTGTTCCCCGACTGTTACACAGTTCATTCCAGGAATATTGACGGTGTGTTGGTTAATGGTAAAGATACCTTGATATATGGATTGTGTGATAGCTCAGGACAAAATAACTTTACCTGCATATCCATTTGAACTCACTGGAAGCAGGGTCTCATCAGCAAGGTTACTGGCATATCAAGAAAGTTAATTTGAATAATTTAATATACCATATATTCATTACACTAATCGATCAATGTGCCAGAAGAGAACAAGTTACCCTTAAAAGCGCGTATCGTAGCTCTCCCCAAGCCCATTCATGGAGGTCTGATACGTGAGACCGCGCAACGCTGTGATATCGCCGAATCTGACATACTGGACCTCAGCGCAAGCCTGAACCCTATGGGAAATCCGTTCGACCATCCTTCCACAGGATTATCCCTGGATACTATCCTTATGAAGGCTACCGGGCATTTCGCCCAGTACCCGGACAATCGGTATCTTGAGTTCAAATACGCTGCTGCCCGTTTTCTTGGGCAGGGCGTGGATCATATCAATATCATTCCCGGGAATGGTTCCTGTGAGATCATACGGCTGGTGGCCGAGTGTATGCTGGAAGAAAATGACGTGGTGCTGATCCCACAACCCACCTTTGCTGAGTATGAACAGCAGTGCAGGCTGGTCGGTGCAGACATACAGTACCTCGATCAGGATGAGCTCTTTGAGGTGTCAGATGAGCTGCTGGACCAGGCAAAGATCCTGTTCGTATGTAATCCCAATAATCCTACCGGCCGGTTGATCGAGCGCGACAGGTTGAAAACACTGGCGAGCCGATGTACAGCACACCAGACCCTGCTATTCGTCGACGAGGCCTTCATCGAGCTGGCAGATCCTGACCAGAGCATTGCGGATCTGGCGGCAGCGGATGATCATGTGTTCGTGATGCGTTCCCTGACCAAGAATTTTGCCATACCCGGCGTGCGTCTTGGATTCGGGGTTGCATCGCCCGACATGGCCATGTCGCTGAACACCGCACGGCTTCCCTGGAACCTGGGTTCCATACCGGATATGATCGGTACAGCTCTTTTGAACATGGATGGGGGATGCAACAGTTCCTATCTGGTACGGTCCAGGGCGCTGATCGAGGAGGATCGGGAGTATCTGATCGAGCGACTCTCGAAAGTGCGCAGGTTCCGGCCATTGTCAAGCAGTGTTAATTATGTTCTTGTGGATCTGAGCGAATCCAGTATTGATTCCGTGGATCTGAGCCAGCGACTTGCATCCCAGGGAATTCTTGTCAGGGACTGCCGTTCGTTTCCGGGTCTTGGAAATGATTTCATACGTGTGGCCGTCCGTTCAAGGACCGAGACCGATCGCCTCACAAAGGCCATAGGGGTTGCTGTTGTAGGGGATGCAAGAGATACGGCCATGAAAAAACTCAACCATATGATCGAGGAGGGAAAGGGCAAACCCCTGGGTGGCAACACAGCATGTCCTTATTATCCCTGTCATTTCCCGGGTCAGGACTGCACGTTCTGTTTCTGTCCGTTCTATCCGTGCAAGGACGAGCGCACCGGCGGGAAGTGGATTGAGCGTTCAAGCGGTGGAAAGGTATGGAGCTGTGAGGACTGTACCCTGGTCCACCGTCCGGAGAATGTCCAGGCCATCCTTGATGATCTCATAGGGGACGGTAGCATGGATGAACGGTTGGCAAAAGCGTGGGACAGGGTGGTGAAACCTCTTCTATGATCGATCTTCCTCTTCCGGGTACAGCACATCTGCTATATGTGTTGTTCCTTGCGGTGGCCTTTGACCTATTTATAGGTGAACCGCCCACAAAGTTGCATCCTGTGGTATGGATAGGTAACCTGATAACCTTCCTTGAACGGATATCTCCGGACTCCCATCGGAAACTGTATGGCGTGTTCCTAGGGCTGGCCTGCATCACATTTACCGGTCTCGTTGCATGGGTCGTGCTGATGATATCGGCAAGCGCCCTCGTGCCCGGATTTGTGAGTCTTCTGCTCGAAGCCTATTTATTGAAATCAACATTTGCGATACGCCGGCTTCTCCATGCAGGGAGTGAAGTGTACGAGCAACTTGATAGAGGGGATATTGTCGAGGGCCGCAAACGGCTTTCCATGTATGTAAGCAGGGATACGTCCAGTCTGAGCGAGGAACAGGTATCCTCATCGGTAATGGAGACTGTCTCTGAGAACTATGTGGATTCCATTCTCACGCCGCTTTTCTTTTATTCGATCGCGGGACCATTTGGTCTGGTGGCGGCCTATGCGTTCAAAGCTGTGAGTACCCTGGATTCAATGGTGGGGTATATGGACGAGAAGCATATCGACATTGGCTTCTTCTCAGCGAAACTGGATGATGTGCTGAACTGGATCCCGGCGCGTGCATCGGTGATATATATTATGGCTGCCTCTTCGTTGCTGAAACTGTTTGAAGATACGAACGGCCTGAGTCCCGCAGGGGCCTTCAGGTGTGCGAGAGGGGATTGCGCAAGGCCTTCGTCACCGAACTCCGGATTCCCGATGGCAGCGGTCGCAGGTGCTCTCCAGGTAAGGCTGGAAAAACCGGGTACTTATGTGATCGGCGATAATTACAGTGCTCCCATGGCGGCAGATATAATAAAGGTGTGTCGTATCATAGCAGTTGCATCCATACTGTCAGTGATAGTATTCTCATTGACCATATATATTATTGGGGAATTGACCAGATATTCTTAAGATCAATTCAATTGAGTGACCATCATGAAATTGTCAGATATAGAATCTCAGGACCTAAAAAAAGGACAGCCAGAGGAATTGGAAGGAGAGCCTACCTATGACATCCTGGATGTACTGGAACAGGAAGGTATAACCGTGGACATGCTCGTAGACACGGCCATGGGCCTCTTTACGCCACATCCTGGCATTGAAACGAGGGAAAAAGCAGAGAACCTGTTCAAAAGGGAACTGGACATAGCCTTATCTGATCCGAACCTTTGCCTGCTTATCTATTCTGGCATATTGCTTGAGAGAGATGGTAAAGCCGGCAAGCTTCCCAACATCAGCAAGAGCTCGTATGAAAAGGACCTTACCTTCATCATAGCCGATGAGGTGATGGGGATGAGCATTTCCAAGTACATCAGTGGTGATAAGGGTATGTTCGAGTTCGTCAGGTTCGATAAGCAAAAACCTGGCATACTATCCGAACTGGGGCCGTTCATGGACGATGTGATCGGCGGTCTGGTGGGCGGTGTTTCCGCCAACATGTATACGCGAGGTATGGCGGACGCAGCCCCGGCCAATAGCCATGCTGGCGAAAAGAAGAATGAACTGAAAGATAGGACAAAAGAGGAGCATACAACCAATAGAAGCGATGTGATAGCAGGATGAGCGCATTCCTATTGGCTGTACGAACAGGATTCGGCTTCCTTTCAACAATACCTGTTGGGATCACCATGGAGGGTCTCGATGAACTTGTAAAAAGAAGTTATCTCTTTACGTTCACAGGTATTGTGCTGGGAATCCTCATGGGCATATTTGCCTACGTATCAGAGACCATATTTTCCCCATCGATCAGTGCGGCCCTCATCATTGCGTTCGTGTACTACCTGACAGGCTTAAACCATTTGGATGGGGTGTCGGATTTCGGTGACGGGGCTACAGCACATGGTTCGCTGGAAAAGAAGATCAAGGCACTCAAGGACATGTCCCTTGGCATCGGAGGCGTGGCATACTGTGTGATCGCATTACTTGCCCTGTATGCGTCGATCACATCCCTGCAGATATCAGCATTGTTACCCGGTTCATACATATTCTCATCATCCACAGGAATCCTTGTGTCATCTCTGTTCGTGGCAGAGGTCGGTGCAAAACAGGCAATGCTTACCATTGCAGCGTTCGGAAAACCGATACACGAAGGTCTCGGTTCGATGCTGATGAACAGCACGAACATGTCAAAATATACGATCGGTCTTGTTATGGGAGCCATTGCCTGTATTCTGGCATTCGACATCGTTGGACTCATCGCATTTGTGGCAGCCATTATTTCAGCACTGGTGGTCATGAACGTTTCCAACCGTCATTTCGGTGGCGTCAATGGGGATGGGATAGGCACTGCGAACGAGATCGCACGTATCATATCATTGATCACGATCACCCTGGCACTGGACGCGATAAGTTCCGGGTATGGAGGTCTTGCATGGACGCTGTTGTAATGGCCGGAGGCCAGGGCCTGAGACTCGGAATGGGGGAGAAACCCTGTGTAGAACTGCTTGACAAATCCCTGATCTGCTATGTCATCGACGCGTTGGAAGAGGCGGAGCATGTCGATATAATCTATGCAACCGTCTCACCTTCCACTCCCAACACAGAGGAGATTGTAAATCGGTGTTATGGAGGTCGGGTCCCAACGATCAACACTGCTGGCGATAATTATGTAGGGGATATGGTATATGCAGTGGAATCGGCAGGGATCAAAGGTCCGGTGATGGTGATCATGTCTGATCTGCCACTCATCACCCACGAATTGATCGATTCCATCATCGTTGCATATGAGGATTGTGGAAAACCCTCTATGTCGGTCTTTGTTCCCATATCCATATGTAAGGAGATCGGCATGAGGCCCGATACCGTCTTTAATTGGGAGGGGGAGCTCATCGTACCTGCAGGGATCAATATACTGGATGCGGAGAATATCAACGAGGAGCAGGATTACCATAACTATCTGCTGACTGTGCCAGAAGTAGCTATGAACGTGAACACTGCAAAGGACCTGAAGCACTGTGAGGATCTGTTGCTGAAGCGCAGGGGCCGGGTCGCAGGAGTTGCTGAGCATGGATGAAAAGGTAAGGATAAATGAAAAGGGATATTCGCTGGATACGCTGGGTTTGGTCACCGGTGACAGGAACCAGGGATCCGATATCAGTGGTGTTGCCCAGGAGTATCTCCTTTTGTGTGAGGTGATCGATGATCCATATGCTCTTCCATATCTGCTGGATCGGTTCAATTCTATGGAACTTCCTGACCCAGAGGCTTTTCGTCTGTCCCTGATACGGATACAGGTAGATTCCGACCTTCGTATCAATGAGGATATGGAAAAGCATCAGCATAGGGCATATGTGTCACGTACC
Organism: Methanobacteriota archaeon; assembly: GCA_034659615.1. Classification (GTDB taxonomy): domain Archaea; phylum Halobacteriota; class Methanosarcinia; order Methanosarcinales; family Methanosarcinaceae; genus JAIOTO01. The sequence continues at coordinate 12,591 of JAYEHR010000067.1, forward strand.
ATCGAAAAACTGTTGTTCAGTGATGTCCTTCTTGAGATCGTCAGGGAACTTGATTTTACTGTTGATGAGGAATGAGCTATCGGCACTGGTATTGAGGAGATACATGATTTTTTATAGCAGGAATCTCTTATTTATTGTAGAGGTCGTTCCGAAAGGTGCTTGAAGTTTGTTCGTGGCAATGGGCGCCTTTTGAGTGTTGACTGCATGCTAGCGAACAAAACATGTTAGAATGATATTAGTTACTTGTTGAACATAAGATCATCATCGGGTGTTGTACTATGGCAGACACAGAAAAACCAGAAAGGGTCAGATCAGGAATCGATGGATTGGACGAAATGCTGCACGGCGGTTTCTTCAAGGGAACAGCGAATGTAGTATCTGGTGGATCCGGTACCGGTAAAACGATCTTTGGATCACAGTTTCTGTATGAAGGTGCAAAGAATGGCAAGAAGACTATGTGTATCATCACCTCTGAGGAATCCAAATCCATCATTCAGGAGATGAGGACATCTTTTGGATGGGACTTTGAAGCGCTTGTGCAGCAGGGAAACCTTATCTTTGTTGACATCACCGATCCAAGCCTACGTCTCCAGAAGAGTGTGGAGATAGCCCCGTCCGAGTTGATCAAGAGTTTTAAGAAATTGATCCAGAGTAAGATAGAGAAGGAGAAACCGGAGCGCCTGTTCATAGATTCTATCGAGGCACTGTTCCTGGCCATCGAATCCAATTACAAGCTTCGGACACTGATCGACGATGTGTTCGGTGTACTCAGGAAGTCTGATGTGACATCAGTGATCACGGTGGGAAAGATCTTCGGTCTGGATGAGATGGTTGAGTATGGTGCCGATTCTGTCATCAAGCTGGATCGTGTGATCGTAGGTAACAATCTTCAGCGCTCGGTCTATGTGATGAAGATGAGGGGTTCTGGAACCATCAATGAGGTGCGTGTCCTGAATATCTCTGATAGAGGGATGGCTGTGCTCGCGCAGTCGCCATATCTTGAAAAATAATAGATGATGTGGGCCACATGCCACCCCCATCCTTTTTCTTATAGCATATAATTTGTAATCAATGAACATGTCCCCCTCAATTCCTATTACGGATGAGCACATGCATATTGACCCCCGCGGAAAGGGGTTACAGGCTGTAAAGGAGTTCCAGAATGCCGGTGGTACCCACATCATCCTTGTATCCAAACCCAGCTGGACGATCGGGGTCCATGTCTCACAGCCAGAGGATTACCGGATCGTGTTTGACGAGACGGTAGATCTTGTACGTCAGATCAACCAGATGGGTGTGGGTGCTTTTGCAGTACTGGGGGTCCATCCTGCAGAGATCACCAAACTGGGCGAACGCATGGAGATCAGCAAGGCAGTGGAGATCATGAAAGGGGGCCTGGAAGTTGCATCCGGGTATGTGACAGAAGGACTTGCGGTGGGCTTAAAGAGCGGCCGACCGCATTATCCGGTATCAGAGGAGATATGGGCTGCATCCAATGAGGTGATGGAATATGCCTTCTCCCTTGCGCGTGATGCGGACTGCGCCATACAGTTGCATACAGAGGATGTGGGCGAGCCGGAACTCAGGGATATCACCGAGCGGGCCCGGCGCAGTGGCATCGCACTTCATCGGGTGGTGAAACACTATGCTCCGCCGTTGGTGGATGTATGTGAGAAGCTGGGCATCTTTCCCGGAGTGCTGGCAGGCAAGGGCGCCATCGAGGAAGCACTGGAGCAGGGCAGCCGATTCATGATGGAGACGGACTATATCGATGATCCGCAAAGACCAGGGGCAGTGCTGGGACCCAAAACGATACCGCGGAGGACATTGAAGCTGCTGGATGTGTACGGGGAAGAGGTATTCTGGAAGGTACATAAGGAGAATGTGGAATATGTGTATGAGGTGGAGATCGAACTGTGAGGGAAT
>JAYEHR010000068.1:0-2972 GCA_034659615.1 Methanobacteriota archaeon
GTTAGGAAAGGGGGGCTAAATGTAATGAATCGAATATTTCAATCTCTTATAAACATCTCTGAAGTTTCAAAGAATGAGCTATACGGTGGTTGTATTGTACTCATCATGGCTGCAATGGTTTCAGCTGTTTTAATATTAACCACTCCTGTTGTTTCTGCGGTCGAAGATCCACAGCCGAAATTTGGAGATTGTGAAAATTGTCATGCAGACATTGTCAATAACTTCTCATTATCCCTGCATTACACAGGTGCAGGTATGAAAGAAGAATACGAAAGGGGGGCCGCAAAGGAGTTTGGAATTGACATGGATGTATTTTATGAGGAGAGGAACTGTTCCAGATGCCATGCTACCACCTGTACAGTATGTCATACCGGTGAAGGCGGGCATGGAGGAGAGATCACTCTGCAGACGTGTGACCAATGTCACCTGAAAAAACAGACGTCCTATTATCAGGGAGAACTGCCTGCACATAAGAGTATGGGCCCCAATCCGGATATCCATTATGAGATGGGACTTGAATGTACGGACTGCCATACCCTGGCAGAGATCCATGGTGATGGTGTTGCATACGAATCCCAGATGTTAGCTGTGAAAGTAACCTGTGCTGACTGTCATCAGGATCCGGCAAAGAATATCAGGGGTATGAACGTTACACAATATTCACAGGATGTGACTGCACACAGCATACATGATGGAAAACTTGATTGTTCAGCCTGCCACTCCGGTTGGATTATCACATGCGCAAACTGCCATCTGGAGACGGGTAAATTGGATGGGATAGAGGTGGACAGGTTCTACCTTGCAAGATCTGCCGATGGTATGATCAAACCGTTCATCAACATGACTACCACATATAACGACTCTACTCACACGGCATTTGCTGAGTGGGCACCCCATACCACTACAAAGGAAGCAAAAGATTGTGCATTCTGCCATGAGAACAGGGAAATATTCTGTGAGAGCTGCGAGGCCAAAATTATTGGAAGTGGCGGATCATTCCTCTCTCAGGAAACAATTGATCAGATATATGGGGCACACCAGGAAGTTGAAAAAACACCCGGGTTCTTCGCGCTCCTTGCAGTGGCAGGGCTTCTGGTTGCATACCTGGTGCGAAGACGTGGCTGAAACGGATCGATAGACATTTCAAACAGGTGCTCCTGCAAAGAATAAGCTGTTAAAGTCCCGGTTGAAGAAGGACAGAAGACCGCCCGTGCAAGAAGATCCTCTGAGATCCTGTACCCGTTTATCTGGAAAAAAGGGATGAGAGACTGTAACTGCGTGAAACGACACCTGATCGCATATATGTTCGTGCCATTCCGAATGTCTCGATGGCAACAAATGCCGATATAATCGCTGCCAGCCATGCAGAACACCCGATCGCAGCGTATATCAGATACTGGGAATACTGACCGAATGCAACCAGATCGATGCTGATGATACTCAGGGTTGAGAGGGTCTGTACCATTTCAATGCCAGTATGGGTGAATATGTTTCCAAAAAAGTTCAGGAATACGGCTGCCAGAAGTACTGTGGCCATGTGATAGTATATGGGATGACTCCTGAAATTATGTGTATTAGAGCTATTTTGTTTTTGGGTCATGGTAATCGCTAGGTGTGTTGTATACCGGTAGATTGTAATCCTGATATATAAAACAATTTTAATGTATTATCCATGATCAATATTAATAATGACAATTATGGACATCAGGAGACATGGGCTCGAACAATATGTTGCTTTTTAAGTACCACAAAAAAGACGAAATCACATATAAACATTCATATTACCGCATATTACCGCATATTACCGCATATTACCGCATATTAACCCATAACTATATATTTAATAACTAATATGCCTAGTCTAGGGAGTATTTCCGATAATGAGTGAAGAATGGATAGAACAACTCACAAATAGTATCGACACGCTGGAAGAAGTTGAAAGGATAATCAACCTTACCGATGAGGAAAGAGAGGCAATTAACACCCTACACACTCATTGGGGAACAACACCATATTTTGCATCACTTATGGACAAAGACGATCCAAACTGTCCTATCAGAAAGCAGATAATTCCGTCCCTCAAAGAGAAGACCAATAAATATGGAATGCAAGATTACCTGGTCTGGAAAGAGAATAGGGATACGGACGAGGTGCGCCCGGACAGTATTGCCAGACAATACCGGGACAGGGTAGCTTTCACAGTATCCCAGCAATGTGGTATCTATTGCAGGCATTGCTTCAGGAAAGAGCTGATCGTTGACGAAGATCTGAAATTGGACTTCAATGTGGATGAGGGGCTTGACTGGATCAGACAACATACGGAGATCAGGGATGTCCTGATCACAGGAGGGGATCCCTTCTTGCTGTCCGATGAAAAGATCGAATACATCATCGAAAGTCTGAGGGACATTCCCCATATTGAAATGATCCGCTTTGGATCCAGGACACCGATCGTCCTGCCACACCGGATAACGGATGGCTTAAAGAAGGTGCTTGGAGGTTATCATAAGGTTCCGATATGGCTGAATACCCAGTGTAATCATCCCAAGGAGATCACTGAACTAACCAATCGTGCGGTCTATGACCTGCTTTCCTGCGGAGTCAATGTGGGAAACCAGGCAGTCCTGTTGAAAGGTATCAATGATGATGTCCAGACGATACGAGAGCTTCACCAAAAGCTGCTGACCATCCGAGTCAAGCCGTATTATCTATTCTACTGCGAACCAGCACCGGGTATTGATCACTTTCGCACACCGGTCGAGAAAGGCGCTGAGTTGATACGAGATGGCCTGAGAGGGCATACCACAGGCCTTGCCCAGCCAATGTATGTGATCGCGACAAACATCGGCAAGATACCGCTAATGCCAGATTACTATATCGTTGGCAAGGACGAGGAAAAATATACATTGAGGAACCACAAAGGTCAGTTGACCGAAATACCAAATATGCCTGAGTGAGAATAGGGCATATTT
>JAYEHR010000069.1:0-14224 GCA_034659615.1 Methanobacteriota archaeon
TATACTATGTATATACTAATAATGTATAAATGTTCCGATTTCCTGTTGAAATAAAGGTATTATAGAAGATCTTGGACAAAAATGGAGTTCAGGTCAAAAAGTGTAGGAAATCTTTCGGAGATACTGCATCAAGGGGAATATTTAAATTCTATACTGGTCATGTACTGCAATCACACAATCACCAGATTGATACATAATAACATTCTGACATCATTTTCATAACTAATATAGGAGAATCTCAATGGCAAAAGTAGAATTCTGTACCTCATGTGGTGTTCGTCTTAAGGAGACCGGGTACGTGCGCTTCCCGTGCCCTTCATGCGACACCGAGCTTGGACGATGTGTAAGTTGCAGACAGCAAAGTAATATGTATGAATGCAAAAAATGTGGATTCGTTGGTCCGTGAGGAATGACAATGGGTGGCGTTGCAGCAACAATTAAGATCATGCCAGAAGGCGTGGATACTGACCTGGAAGCTCTTGCCGGGAAACTGGAAGGTGCTCTCCCTGAAGGTACTGAACTGTATGGGGTAAAGGAAGAACCCGTAGCGTTCGGATTGAAAGCACTTATGGTCGTTGTTATGCTGGGGGACGCAGAAGGCGGTACTGAACCCGTCGAAGTGGCCTTCGCAGCGATCGATGGTGTTGAGGGCGTACAGGTCGTTGAGGTCGGAAGACCTGTCTGATCCTCTTCTTTTTTTTCGTATATGATCTGTAAGATCATGTACTACCAGTTCTTCTGACTGAAGATATGATTTTTCTTGTTGGGCTTGTAGATCAGGGGAAGATCGTTACGTTCGCAACGTAAAGGCCGCGGGTTCAATTCCCGCCGAGTCCATATTATTTTTCGGATTGAAGTTTTTTTTAGCACTTATCATCTTTATTGTATTTGTTTTATGGAGTCCGTTTGATCCTACACATGTTTACATTTTGGATACGGTTCAGGTCGACAACTCAAATCGTATGACAATCAGGATCCTCTTGTCGTCAATATTCTGTAGCCGATGGTCATTTCCCTGCAACCTTAGGAATATTGATCGATTTATTGGTTTCGAATGGCAACATTATTATATATGGGGATTTACAATTAGTTCATTATTCAAACTATTCATAAAATGAACTATCCATTATTAAAACCTTCTACAAAACACTATAAACATCTTAAATCACCATATATCGTTGAAATTTAATCTCAATTATCCAGTATTCTTATAATTTACAGGACGGTCAACAACATGAAAGAGGACAAGGGGAAAACAGTAGCTCTTCTTCATATGGAAATGAGCAACCTGTCTCGAAAGATCATGGGCGATGTGAGCGAGAACTTCGCCCGCGAGATGGGTGAGAAGCATCGTTTTTTTAAGAATCGCAATCATTCCCTCGTGGTCATCGCAAGAGAACAGAAGATCATGCCTTCCACTCTAGCAAAATATCTCGATCTGCGACGAAGCAGTGTGACCAGCATCATCGATTCTCTCGAGGAGTCTGGATTGGTGTGCAGGGAGGCAGATCCTGATGACAGGAGAAAAACATGTATCTCTCTGACCAATGCAGGTAAGCAGTACTACAATATGTTGGAGGAGCATATCGGAAAAGTGGCAGAAGGAATTCTCGTCGACCTGGATGAACAGGAAATCGACGACCTGCTGACCTGCTTGAAAAGGATCGTCGAGATCGAGCGAAAGATTACGGCAGCCGATCATCCATTGCATAACACTGGGACGTGCTGTGATGATGTGATCTCTGGTATCGAACATATCCGTAAGGAGAGATGACCATAAAGAACATGTTTGAAAAACTGGGTATTTTCATTGAGAACAATGCCATCCCCATTCTAATAATTGCACTTCTTCTCATATTTGTTGCTATTGGGGGTGCCCAGCAGATCGAGATGAAATCCGGTACGGATACTTTTGTTGAGAAAACATCTCAATTGTATCAGGATTATGATCACCTTTACCTGAATCTGTTCGGTAAGGAATCCGTTGTTGTCATTGTGGAAGGTAACGATGTACGTAATGCCGGAGTTCTTGAGGCCATTGACCGCTTAGAACAGATGGCAGCACCGCTCCCTAATGTAGTGAAGACGTCAAGTGCCGCTTCAGTGATCAAGAATGCGAACTATCAGATGACAGGTCGCTCTCTCATACCCTCCGGGGAAGCAGACATCAAACAATTGGCGGCTTCACACGTGCCAGACTATCTCTTGCCAGATGAGACGCATACTCTGGTATTTGTGAAAATGGCAGGTGACATCACTGATAACCAGAAGCAGGAAGTCTTGCGTGAGTTGAACTTGGCTGTGGAGATGTCTGCTTTTCCTCCAGATTACAAGGTCATTGTCACAGGAGATCCTGCTTTCACGATCTCCATGAACGAGGAGATGATGTCGAGCATGCGTGTGTTGCTCATGTTCTCAGTGATCCTGATGGTTTTTGTGCTCTATCTAGTCTTTAAACATGTCCGTTGGAGGCTCATGCCCCTCGCAATCGTACTTCTGGGGATCATATACACATTCGGTGCAATGGGGTACCTCAACATTCCAATGACAATGGTCTCCACAGCAGCATTTCCGGTGCTGATCGGGCTTGGTATCGATTATGCGATACAGTTCCATAATCGTATAGAGGAGGAACTGGATCGTGGAGAATCGCCTGCAGAGGCGGTGGTGGATACCATCAAACACACTGGCCCCGCGGTGCTTATTGCATTGACCATCACGGCGCTGGGATTCATATCATTGTCCACATCTCCTGTACCGATGATACAGGATTTCTCAAAGCTGCTTCTCATTGGGATCGTGATGTGCTTTTTATCCTCTCTCTTTATTGGTGTAACCATTATATATAATCTGGATTCCCTGCGCACGAAGCGGGCTCAGCGGATGGAACAGATGAGCAGCATACTGGATTTGCCTCTTCTGCGCAACCTCTTCCGGCCAGATGCAGAGAACAATGGTGTAGAAGTTACAAATGCAGATTCGAAACAGGGTCCGGATATTATCGGGCGCCTTATACAAGTTACTACCGCCTTTACTCTCAAACACCCTGCAGTGATAATGGTAATCGCCGTGGTGCTCTGTGCCAATGGACTCTATGTCGATTCTTTCGTTCCCATTGAGACCGATACCCAGACGTTCGTGCCACAGGATATGCAGGCATTGCTGGATCTGAAACATCTTTCAGATATCACAGGTGGAGATGACCAGCTCAATCTAATTATAAAGGTCGGGGATGTTACAGATCCGGCAGTGCTTCATTGGATGGATGATTTTGCCCGGCACGAGGTGGAACGACGGGACAATATCTATAGTTCTGATAGTATCGTAAAACTGATCAAGTCCATGAACGGGGGGATGATACCGGATAGTTCCGGGGACATTGAGCGGTTGTATGGCCAGATGTCCGAGGAGAAGCGGGATATGTATATGTACGGCAGCAACACGCTCCTATTGAACCTGAACATCGGGGATGCCATGGGTGGTATTGGTCTTGAGGGGATCGATGCCCTCTCTGACATTGTGCGAGATGATATGGTCTGGATGACCCCTCCTCCGGATATGAGTGTTACTATTACGGGTGGTTCGATCGTGTTCAGTGAAGTGATCGATGCATTGACATCTGGCAGGGTATTCATGACATACCTTGGACTAATGCTTGTGTTTGTGGGGTTGCTTGCCATCTATCGTGATCTGGTCAAAGCCCTTGTACCGGTTGTGACCATGTTCATGGTCATCGGGTGGACTGGCGGTTTGATGTACTATCTGGGGATGGTGTATACTCCTATGACGGCCACCCTCGGTGCCCTGATCCTGGGGGTGGGTTCGGAATACGCAGTGCTTATGATGGAGAGGTATTATGAGGAAAAGGATAACGGGGCGGGGCCGGTGGAGGCCATGCAGGAAGCAAGTGTGAAGATCGGAAAAGCGATCCTCACGTCCGGCCTGACCACGATCTTTGGGTTCAGTGCACTGATCGCGTCTCCCTTCAGTATGACCAGTAATTTTGGAATTGTGACAGTACTGGATGTCTCCCTGGCGTTGTTCGCTACCTTTGTGATATTCCCGCCTGTGATCGTAACGCTGGATAGCTACCGCGAGCGCAGGAAGGGGACTATCCTGGAAGATGGACTTCCCAATACACTGATCGATGACCATACGGATAATGCAGAGGTTGATGTTTCATGATCGATACTATTAATAAAATAAACAGGAGAAGGCCGGGTATGTGGGCCGTACTGGCAGTTGTTGCGGTCGTATCAATGATGACGATCCTATCAATGACCTCTGTGGCCCAGTCCAAGGAATTTATTCCACCGACCTACGAGTATACTACCAATTATTATGATGCCTATGGAGAGCCAGATATCTATGCTTCGGTGTTGGGCGACCCTGAGTTCGAACGCGGCGAGACCGCTCAGCTACGGATCATACTGTCCAACAGGGGTGTCCTCCATGGTCTCAAAGCAGATGCCGATGTTGGGGTCAAGGAGTCCAAACATGCACTCGCACTAAAGGAGTTGCAATATGAGAGTATGCGCACGGTTGCCTATGGTATCAGTGCACATCTGGTATCGACCACCAATTATATCGATATCGATCCTGCCAGTAGCGCCAAGACACTCGAAAAACTTGCCCCGGGCCGCATTCCGGATACTCCTCTCCCCTTTACGATCACGATAGCCGAGAATGCCCCGGCAGGGGACTATGTGTTGATGCTGCCAATATCTTACGAGTATAAGTACGATGTACGGATGACCGGTGGCAAAACGGTACGTCTTGGACTTCCTGATCTGGATAATGCAACATACTACAGGAACGTGAACAGGACGCTTCCGATCCCTGTCCATGTGAAGGAAGATGCAAGGTTTGAGATATCTGATGTTTCTGGAGATCTTGTGGCCGGTAGCGATGGTACGATAAACATCACGTACACCAACATCGGCGAGATCGTGGCAGAGGATGCACTGGTCCACATTGTGGTGATGAGGCCGCTCAGCACTGAAGATTCTGTGGTACGGTTGGGCACCATGGAACCCGGTGAGAGCAGGACGGTATCCTTTGTGATCCAGACCGACCGGTTGGCATTGGTGAAGGATTATGGTATTGATAGTGAGATCAAGTATCTCGATGACGATGAGGAATATGCGATCTCCAGGAATATGAAGGTCGAGGTGCCCATGCACGCTCCCGAGAAGAAGGCAAGTATGACACAAGTGTCCCTTATGGCTATTGCACTTGTGATATTGTCCATGTTTGTGAATTACATCCGGAAAAAACATTAACGTCCATACAATTGAAATGAGGATAATAATCTATATAGGAGTAATAATTATGAAAGGAACAGTGACAGGATCCATGGTACTGATTGTGGCGTTGATGTTTATGTTCATGCTTTTTGCGACGCCCGCACAAGCAGAGTTCGTGGCAGAGCACGCCGATATACCCGAGTACTTCAATTTTGACGAGAATTACTATACTACATTTGGTGGACCGGATGTCAGTGCCACGGTTGTAGGTGACAGCGAGTTCTCATGTGGGGATAGTGTGACCCTGAACATCGATCTGATGAACAAAGGCGTTGTTACCGGCTTCAGGTCGGAGACGGATGATGATCCGGTGAGTACGTTAGACCAGAAGCTCCAGCAGGCAGAGATGTCCTACGAATCCCAGCGTACCACTGCTATAGGGATCGTTGCGATCCTGACATCGCCTGATCCGAACATAGAGGTCAAGTCCGGGCCCCAGGAAGCAGGTTCCCTTGCAACAGGTGAACAGACAAGTTCTCCCGTGCAGTTCAGTATAGATATCTCGAAGAATGCTCCTTCCGGAACATATCCCCTTAAACTCGATCTATATTATGGATACCAGAAGAATGTTCAGGTCGATGGTGATAATGAAACCGATCTGGGCGTGACCAACATGGATGTGGGTCTGTGGTATGATGTGGGCAGCCAGAACGTCACCATTCCGATATCTGTGGAGGAGGAGGCGGATTTTGAAGTGACCAATGTGACCGGTGAACTTGTGGCAGGGAACGAAGGTATGCTGTATGCCACCTATTCAAATGTGGGTGAGTTGTCTGCTAAGGATGCTACTGTCCGTATCAGTGCAGCTAATCCTTTCAGTACCACTGATGACCAGGCCTATCTTGGTTCACTTGAGCCCGGGGAGAGTGCTGTGGCTGTCTTTAAATTGAAAACGGATGAACTTGCGGTGGCCAAGGCGTATGCTATCAACAGTGAGATCAAGTATGAGGATACCGATGGTCACAATCGTATCTCTGATACGGTGAAGATCAGGACCGAGGTGTTGCCTGGTGCGTCCGGGTCAGATGGTCTGCCGATCAAGGGTATTATTGTAGTTGTAGCAATCGTCATGGCGACAGCGATCGTTTTTGTGCTCTACAGAATGATGTCTGTAGGTAAGGTAGGCAAGGGCAAGGATGAGGAGTAACGATCCTCCCCCTCTTCCAAACCATACATTTTTTACAATGTACACGGGCCATATCTGTTGCAGCAAGGAATATTAATGCTTTGTGTGATGGCAAGACTTATAACACAATTGGAAGTATTAGGACAGTATTCCGCATAGAAGTTAATATTAAGTTCATAAGCTACATATCACATTACACTTTTATTTGAGCCCGAAAAGGGAGGGAAATCGAAAATTGAGTCAGCCTTGTGTTAATATTGGCATGGTAGGTCATGTCGATCATGGAAAAACCACGCTTGTCAGTGCCCTGTCCGGTGTATGGACAGATAAGCATAGTGAAGAGATGAAACGAGGCATATCCATTCGACTTGGATATGCAGATACGACGTTCAGAAAATGCCCAACGTGCCCGGCACCACAGTGCTACAGTGTACAGAAGAAATGCCCTGTCTGTGGTGCATCCACTGAAGTTGTCAGGACCGTATCGTTCGTGGATTCTCCTGGTCACGAGACCCTGATGGCTACTATGCTATCCGGAGCTGCGATCATGGATGGTGCTATACTCGTCATAGCTGCCAATGAGAAATGTCCACAGCCACAGACCAAAGAGCACCTGATGGCATTGAACATCATTGGTATAAAGAATATCGTTATAGTACAGAACAAGATCGATCTGGTACCACGTGAACAGGTCATCGAGCATTATGGGCAGATCAAGGATTTCGTGAAAGGAACTGTTGCGGAAAATGCTCCCATCGTCCCCATCTCAGCACAGCAGAACATCAACATTGATGCATTGATCAATGCAATGGAGGAGTCCATCCCAACTCCGGTCATGAAACTTGATCATGCTGCACACATGCTCATTGCCCGATCATTTGATATTAACAAACCGGGAGCATCCATTGACGAGATCGTGGGTGGTGTGATCGGTGGTACCCTTACAGAAGGGGTCCTACATGCGGGCGATGAACTTGACATATATCCAGGCAAGAAGATCGAGAGTGAGGGTACCACCAGATGGGAGCCCATTCACACAACTGTGAACCGGATCGTTGCTGGTAAGAACAAGGTCAAGGAAGCAACACCTGGAGGTCTGCTGGCAGTGGGTACTGGCCTGGACCCCAATCTTACTAAGAGTGATTCCCTCACAGGGCAGGTCGCAGGGGCACCCGGTACATTACCTCCAACACGTAATGCCTTCACACTTGAATTACGGCTCCTTGAACGTGTGGTAGGGGTCAGTGACGAGGAAGTAGAGATTGGGGATATCAAGACCAGTGAGCCTCTTATGCTGAACGTGGGTACTGCTACGACCGTGGGTATTGTAACAAGTGCGCGCGAGATGGTGGCAGAGGTGAAGCTCAAGCGCCCGGTGTGTGCGCGAGATGGTGCAATGGTCGCTATTAGCAGACGTATTGGTTCTCGCTGGAGACTTATTGGCGTAGGGGTCATCCAGGCTTGAAGGTAATAATCGATACCAATGGTCTGATGATCCCTGTCCAGTTCAAGGTCGATATATTTACGGAACTCTCCCGTCTTGGATATGACGAGTTCATAGTTCCACAGGCAGTTGTCGACGAACTTCGAATATTGGTAAAAAGATACAAAGGCGATCACAAGGTAGCTGCAAACGTGGCGCTATCCCTATGTGATCGATGCACGATCATAGATACAAAAGGAATTGCGGATGATGTCATTGTTCAGCTTGCAGAGGATACTGGTGCTGCTGTGTTGACCAATGATATTGGACTGAGGAGCAGACTGGATCAAAAACACATATCTGTGATACAACTGCGACAAAAGAACAGATTAGAGATAACAGTGTGATCATGGTTTGTGATGCGGTGTTAATATATATTATGTAAGAATATCTGGATTATACACGGTGACTGGAGATTGAGATATGTATAAGAGGATGAAGCTTGGAGACACGGTCCGTGTGGCCCCGAACCTATTAGGCGAAGATGTAAGGGTAAGTGTAAAGAATGCATTAAAGGAGAAGCTTGAAGGCAGGGTCGATAAAAAGCTTGGCTCAATTGTTGCGATCACGGATATTGATGAGGTCGGAGAAGGTCATATCCTTGTTGGTGATGGTGCTGTCTATTATGATGTCACGTTCGAAGCCATTGTATTCACGGTACAAATGCAGGAAGTAATTGAAGGCGAAGTGGTAGAGACCGTGGAGTTTGGTGCATTCGTGAGTATCGGTGCAACAGATGGTCTTTTACATGTAAGCCAAGTCACAGATGATTTCATGTCCTACGATGGGAAGAATGGCCGACTGGTATCCAAAACCGGTGGGCGTTCAATTTCAGAAGGGGACATGGTCCGTGTACGTGTTGTGGCGGTGAGCATTAATGAAAGGGAGCCAAGAGATAGTAAGATCGGACTCACCATGCGACAGCATGCTCTTGGCAAACTGGAATGGCTGGAAGAAGATCGTAAACCGAAATCAGATAAGGCGGAATAAGTTCTGGAGTGTTGAAATATGGTAGAACAAGTCTGTCGTGAGTGCCATAGGCTGGTCAAGGGCCAGACGTGTCCGGTATGTGGTTCAAGTGACATGAGTTCTGATTGGAGTGGTCTCGTGGTGATAATAGATCCCGAGCGTTCAGTGATAGCGAAGAAGCTCGGTGTGGAATTGGCAGATAAGTATGCTTTGAAGGTGCGTTAAGGTTGGGCATAACCATTGTTCTGCCAAAATCCCTTCGTCCGTTGTTGAAAAGGACGTTCGGTGTGCTGTATTCAGGCAGTGGGCAGGAAACGGTTCAGAAAGTTTCACAGGATCTGGGCAATCCCACAAAACTTATATCCGTGGGTGATGTTACTACCTTCCACTTGCTCGAATCGAATATCATACCAGATGTCCTGATAGTGGATGACAGAACAAAAAGAGAACCTGCATCCATTCAGGTCGTAGCCGGTACAAAGCACAAGGGATTTAAGGAGTTAATCGTTGAAAATCCTCCAGGTGCTATTTCGGAGGACCTGATCGATGCCATTGGTAATGGTGTCTCATCTAATGGACGCGTAAGGATATCTGTGAAGGGTGAAGAGGATCTTGCGGCATTACCTGCAATTATTATGGCTCCGGTAGATTCGGTGGTCCTGTATGGGCAACCGGACGAAGGTATGGTATTTGTTAGGATCACCAGGTCCAAAAAGGACGAGATCAGACAATTATTACGTCAAATAATCGAAAGACAAGAACATATAGATAAAGAGCTATTACGCAAAATGTGGAGGAAGTTAGATGGATATTAATATCATTGAAGATAAGAACAATTCACTTCTCAATAGACGGGAGCTGAATTTCAGTGTTGTTTTCGAGGGTCCGACACCTACAAGGAATGATGTCAAGAATAAGTTGGCAGCGATGCTGAATGTACCTCTTGAATTGGTCATCCTTCAGAACATGGATAACAAATTCGGTAAAGAGGAAGCATCTGGATATGTGAAGATCTATGAGGATGTCGAACGCATGAAAACGGTGGAGAAGGAATACGTCCTGAAAAGGAATGAACTTCCTGAGAAAGAGTCCGAAAGTGAAGAGGCAGCAAGTGAATAAGGTGATCTCATGGCAGTAAAAGACTATTATAAAGTCAATGGTGACAATATTGAGAGGCTCAGGCAGTTCTGTCCTCGATGTGGAGATGGAGTATATCTCGCAGACCACAAGGACAGGCTTACCTGTGGCAAGTGCGGTTATACAGAGTTCAAAAAATAATTAACATCCTTCTATAAGGAATATTGGTTAACCCACACGTTTTTCAAAAATCCGAAGACCGAACTCATTTCGGAGATCATTCGAATGAATACAGGGTCGATCTTACAAATCCCTGTTATTCATTCTCTTTTTTTTGTAGATGATTATTTGTAAAATTATATGCTACCATAAAATCTTGCCAAATAGCGGTCATATACACTGTACGTCCATAGGACCATCAGATAGTTTGATCCGGATGCGAGGAGGATTCTCTTGCTCTATAGTTGTGAAGTGCAAGTTCTATGGTTGTACGCAGTTTTGTTTCTTCGAACGGCTTTATAATATATCCGTATGGGTTTGTAGGTTTTGCTTTTTGCAGTATCTTATCGTCGGAATATGCCGTTAGGTATACGACAGGAACATCTCTCTGTTTGCGTATCTGATCAGCAGCTTCAATGCCGTCCATCTCCCCTTTTAGCATTATGTCCATCAGTATCAGGTCAGGAAAGGTGATCTCTGCTTTGCTAATAGCTTCTTTTCCGGTTGATGCGATGCTGGGGACGCGATAGCCCATATTCTTTAACATCTTCTTTATTCCCAGAGCCACGATGTTCTCGTCTTCTACAATGAGTACCTTTTCACCTGTCATTATCCCATCTCTGCAGTATTTTGTATGCGTTCCTCAAATTTGATCGTAAATTTTGTTCCCTGTTCACGATTGAGCTCAATGGAGCCATCGATCTGTCCTACAAGGGTGGTAACAAGTTGCAAGCCCAGCGATTCCGTATCCCTGAAGTCTATCTCTTCAGGAATCCCTACTCCATTATCGCTAACGATAAGTGTGAATTCATCCCCTGTATGATCCATATCAATGTTGATCCTTCCACTCTCGCCTTCGTTGAATGCATATTTGAGTGCATTTGAGACAAGTTCATTGATGATGATCCCCAGGGGAATCCCTATATCCATGCTGAGATATATATCCTTCACATTAAGTTTGATCGTTACCTCACTGTCCCCTATAATATACGATTGGGATAGATAGTTAATAAGATTTCTGCTGTATTCGGCGAAACAGATGCTTTCCATATCTTCGGACTGGTATAGTTCTTCATGTACCAATGCCATTGTCCTTACACGATCCTGACTGTCCTTGAAAGCACCGATAACATCCTTTTCCTTAAACTTTTCTGATTCAAGGTATAGCAATGTGGAGATCACCTGCAGGTTGTTCTTGATACGGTGATGTATCTCCTTCTTGCGGATGTCCTCAACTTTCAACAGCTTCTCTTCTGCTCTTTTACGCTCATCGATATCGACAACAATACCCTGCAGGAGGACGGCATTGCCACTCTCATCGCGCCGAATGAATGTCCTCTCATCCACCCACCGCTCCTTCCCGGATTTTGTAAGGATCCGATATTCTATATTGAACTCACCGTGTCCTTTCTTGATATTTGTATCAAGTTCATTTTCTACCCTCTTCAGATCATCCGGATGTACCATACTGGCATATCGTGTTTCATGGATCATGAGATCATCTCTGGAATACC
The DNA here is from genome assembly GCA_034659615.1 of Methanobacteriota archaeon. GTDB lineage: Archaea > Halobacteriota > Methanosarcinia > Methanosarcinales > Methanosarcinaceae > JAIOTO01. Next base: position 11,695 of record JAYEHR010000069.1, read on the forward strand.
CGAATTGGGTGATGTTCTTTGATACGAACTCAATTGGCCAATCATTCTCTGCCCTCCATTTGAACACAATTGCGGGACTGTTCTCGATGATCTTTTCCATTTCTTCCTTTAATCGGTTCGATTCTTGCAGGACATCGAGAATATCGTTCAAACCTTCTGGTATCTTCTTGAAATCGATATCCACATCTGTGTCTGCCCTTAAACCCGGTTTACCATTAACGGCATCATCCGAGATCTCCTTGAAATCACCCACGATGCTGTTGATGGGTCTTGTTATGGATTCTGATATCAGGAATGCGACTCCGCCCATGAATATGATCGAAATCGCGGAGATGATCATCAATCGTTCCCTCAGGGCATCAACTCCTGCCAGCATCTCGTCCTTCGGCACAACAAGTATAAAAGCAAAATTGGATGTTCGAACAGGTTCATAGAACATCACAGACATCTTACCGGTAATCGGATCTACGGTCTCTATATATCCACTGCTGCCGTTTTTGATCTCGTTTGCCATTTTGTCGATCTCTGGTATGCCATTATCATATAATGTAGTGAAACCCACATTTTCTTTCCTGGTAGGATGTGATATCATTATCCCGGAGTTCCCTGTCATAAAGGCGTACCCAGTATCAAAGGCTTTCACCCGGTTCACTACCTCGTCAAGGTAGTTCAGGGATACATCAACACCCCCCATGCCGATAAATTGTCCATCCTTCATGATGGGGGATACAAAACTTATTATGAACACTCCTTCATAGAAATATGGTTCTGTCACAAAATATGTTTCAGTGGTCTTTGGTACCTGATAGTAGTCCAGAGTATCATAGTCCAGCAACGGATCAACGACGAGCTCTCCCGTAAGTTTGTTCCAGTAGGGGATAAATCGTCCAGTGGCGTCATGCCCGGATGCACCCACATATTCACTATCCTTCCCATCAAATGCATTCGGTTCATAACAGACGTAAGTACCGACCAGATCGGGATTCGTCTCAAGCAACTCCCTCAATATATTATTGACCTCTTCCCGATCAGCGGAATTATATTGGCTCATGGATGTTGCAATTGTCTGGCCTATGGCATGATTAGCTTTCATATCAGCGTCAAAATGGTTTGCATATTTTCTAGCGATCTCAATGGATTGCTCGTATGCCAGGTCTTCTTCCTGATCTGTGACCGAGGAGATGATCACTGCTGTGGAGGACAACAGTACGAATAAGGTTCCAATGAGAATAAAGAGCGTAAGTTTCGGTCTTAACGGTAGTTTCTTCCATTCCATGTTGGTATGCTCTCAGTTGTTTATCCTCTCTGGCTTATACCTCAAAGGTCATCCAATAACTCTGAAATATTCATGTAATTATCGATCAGTTCACTACCCCACTGTAAGGCACTTTCATCGAAGCTCATGACCGTTTTATGATCATATCTGCCATCTTTATTAAAAAAACAGATATAAATAAATCTCTCTGTAAGAGTAATTGTTAATTTCATCTCATCGTCACAGATGTAGATTTTAGTATTCTCCGAATCCATCATGGTTTGCAGATCATTGTAACAGTCCTCTTTCATCCTTTCAAGAACAGACCGTGTCAGAATAAGTTCCAGATCAGTTCCTCGTAGTGAAAGTTCTGAATACAATGGTGGATACAGTGGATGGAAATAGGATATGATCGATCTCACATGATCTGATCGTTTAAGATTCCCGATAAATTCTATAGGAAGTTCAAACAGGTGGTTTACATCAGGTTCTATGATCATGCATTCCCCAAGTTCACCGAGCCTGTATGCCAGTTCTTCAGGTATTGGTGTCAGGTCCCTGCTTGCCCAGTACTCATTGTTCTCCTCGAACACACCGAGCGTCCTCAAAAGAGGCATCATGTTCCTAACCGTTATTGTGCCGATAGCTGATAGTCTATAGCCCCCATCTTCTTTATTGTTGACAATAAGGTTTTGATCTTTGAGTCGCTTGATCTGCGGCATCATCGATTTTGATGTGACATTAAGGGATGTTTTGATCTGATCGATATTTCTTGGTCCTTCCATCAGCAACAACAGAAGCCTTTTTCTTTTATCCGATAGCCAGATAGTATCACTCAATGAGGATTGCATTTGTTCACCCTTATATGTGTATTGACTTTAGGTATGTTTAGTTTCATGTGATTTTGAGGGTCGATCCGGTTTTTATTCGTCCGGATTATACCTGGTGCAACAACGATGTTGAATTTTTTAAGGGCATCAAAAAGTTCAATGAATTCGGAACATCTCCTATGTTCAGTTCTTCTTTCCCAACTGGAACATTCACGTATCTCATGAAAAGTCAATGTGAGTTATGCTATATACGATTTATGTATTTTGCTTTGTCGTGGCAATGGATACCAGGAGATTTTTCCATTGTGGAAAGGAGGTTATAACACGGCAAACGAAGACTTATATAAAGAACTATCCAATGCGGTAGTAAGCTGCAAGAAGGACGAAGTCCTGGCAGCTGTAGAGCACGCACGAGGCAAACTTGATGCACCAGACATCATCGAGA
>JAYEHR010000070.1:0-13765 GCA_034659615.1 Methanobacteriota archaeon
TCAGAGACCTCACTCTCGCTCATTTGATACCTCTGTGATCTGTACGTGTAAGATTTGGCTACCTGTTCAAATACCTTCCCTTTGCAGTTCAATTTGGCGGAGGACCCCGCACATTCATCCCTCATATATCACATATTATCCAAAGCTACCCAATTTTATGACCCTTATCGAAAAGTACTTAATGGGATTGACACCAACTTATTAACATGCCTTTTGAGATAAACACGGACGTCCTTGCATTGAAGGATTATAACAAGATCCTATCCGCAGTCAGGGACGGGGTTGTGGTATCCCTGCTCTCCCCTCTCCACACCCGGGACGAGATCTATGAGATTTCGGCAGCGATCATCGATCCGCACCCTCCCAGCAATATGCTGTTCAGTATGAGCGGCCGCATAGTGTTTGGTGAAGATACGGATATCGAGCAAGCACTGGAAATTTTCAGGCGATCACTGGAAGAAAAGGAATATAACATCACGGATGAGGAACAGAACATCAAAATAAGTCATGATAACAAGCAGAACCTCTACATCCTGACCATAGAAAAAAAAGTGGCCACCCTTTCATCCATTGACGTGCTGGACCTCCATGTGCTGCAGGAGAATATCCCGATGTTCCTGAAGATCCTGGAGACCCTTGTCAATACAGCATATAGCATATCAGGGAGTGACCGTGACCTGGCCATCATCCCGATACCAATGCGCGAGCCTGACTACCGGCCACGTTATATGGAAGAAGCCCAAGGTGGTCGATCGGACCATGCCGAGCGATTTGAGATCATACCCCGGGAGTTCCTTGATATTGATTTTGATGATATTGGCGGGTGTGAGGATGCCAAGGAAAAAATGATGTTGATCGACCTGGGGATCAGGTTCCCAAAGATCTATGACATCTATAAAGCGGAATTGCCTCGCGGAATCATGTTATACGGGCCACCGGGTACAGGAAAGACCCTGCTGGCAAAGGCTGCAGCCAAGGAACTGGATGCCGATTTCTATTCGGTGAGCGGAGCGGACTTCCTGTCGAAATGGTACGGAGAATCCGAGAAGAACCTGAAACTTCTGTTCGATAAGGCCAAAATGAACACGCCATCGGTGATATTTATCGATGAGATCGATGCCCTGATGCCTCAGAGAGAGGGGTCTCACGAGGCCACGGTTCGGGTGATCTCTCTATTGCTACAGGAAATGGATGGGATCAAAAGTTCCAGTGGTATCATCATTATGGGTGCAACGAACAGACCGAACAAGATCGACCCCGCCTTCCTGCGCCCAGGCCGGTTCGACCTGAAACTGGAAATACCCCTACCTGATGAGAGATCACTGGAAGATATCTTCAAGATCCACCTGCGCGGCAGGATACTGGATGATAATATCGATTATAAGAAACTTGCACGGGAAAGCAATGGACTCAGCGGTGCGGATGTCAAGGGGATCGTGGACTCTTGTGTGTTCCACAAGATCGTGGATATTCGCAACCGTATGCCGGATGTCATCAGTCGTGGTGACATAGAGGGCATTGATATTGAGCCGATCACGAATCAGGACCTCCTCAAGACCATCGATAAATATAAGGCGGAATTGAATGCACTTGTCTGCTCGCTGGAATCAGCTGGCATGTATGCATGAACCACATTCCCGGATGAAAACTCGTTCTATGGAATGAACCTAAGCGAAATATATTTTATCATTGCTCACCATCCATCTGCCAGATCAGAATATCAATGGAGATACAACATGTCCAAATTCCCATCCGAAAAACCTGTGCTCGTTACCTGCGGATTACCGTATGCGAACGGGAAAGCACACGTCGGCCATCTGCGAACCTATGTCCCGGCCGACATATTTGTACGATCACTGAGAAAGACAGGTCAGGAGGTCACTTTCGTCTGTGGTTCCGACACCCATGGCACACCCATAGTAGTGAATGCTGAGGAACTCAAGACCACCCCGGGCGAACTTGTGAAAAAATACCACGAGCACTTTGATCAGACATTCAAGGATATGGGCGTCATCTTCGATGCCTTCGGGACCACTGACGATCCCACGAACCATGCACGTACCCTGGACATCGTGAACCGACTGATCGACAATGATTATGTATATCCCAAGACCATAGAGATCGCATACTGCGCAGGATGTGACCGTTTTCTACCGGATCGCTATGTTAAGGGCACCTGTCCTTATTGTGGAGAAGATGCGCGAGGTGACGAATGTGATCAGGGATGTGGGAAACACCTCGAACCTGGTGAACTGGAGATGCCAGTCTGTACCATTTGTGGAGGGGTCGCAGAATACAAGGAACAGGAGCACTATTTTTTTAAGCTCTCCGAATTCAGGGATTTCCTGCTCGAGTATCTGAAGGATCTCGAAGGGACCACAAATGCCCGCAATTATGCGATAGGATGGATCAAACAGGAACTCACTGACTGGTGCATTACCCGAAACCTTGAATGGGGCGTCCGATTCCCCGGCCATGATGATCTTGTGGTTTATGTATGGGTGGACGCTCCGATCGGATATATCTCCTTTACCGAGGAATGGGCTGAGGCTAACAACGAAGACTGGGAGAAGTACTGGAAGGGTGATTCACGTATCATCCACTTCATTGGCGGGGATATCATCTACCACCACTGCATCTTCTGGCCTGCCATGCTCAAGGGAGCAGGCTACACTCAGCCCTGGTCGGTTGTCGCATCCGGCATGCTGAAGATCGAGAACAAGACGTTCTCAAAGAGCCGCGGATATGTAGTATGGGTCGGGGAGGACTACCTTGGACATGGGTTCCACGCCGACCTGCTACGTTACTATCTTGCCAGCTACACGTCCCATACCAAGGAGTTGAACTTCTCGTGGGACGTGTTCCAGGAGAAGATCAACACCGAACTGGTAGGGGTGCTCGGGAACTTCCTGTACAGGATCCTCCTGTTCGCCCACAAGAACTATGGGGAGATCCCCGCGGGCAAGATCGACCCGGAGGTCCTTGATAAGATAGGGTACACTATCCAAGACACTGCAGAAGCCATGGAAAACTATGGGTTCAAGAAATACGTGGACGCTGCCATGTCCCTGGCATCCTTCGGGAACGCCTACTTCCAGTCCCGGGAACCCTGGAAACTGATCAAGGAGGAAAAAGATGCATGTGGAGAGGTGCTCGTGAACTGCATCCAGATAGCAAAGGCACTTGTCATCCTGTTCGATCCTGTGATCCCCACAAAGATGGAAACGGCATGGGAACAACTGGGGATGGAGACGGACATACATGCCACCCCCTATAGTGAAGCCACCGTAGAGGTCAAGAGAAGCACACCCCTGCAGAAGCCTTCCATCCTGTTCAATAAGATCGAAGATGACACTATCAAAAAGATGGATAAGATCTCCTCAGAACGTGTCAGGAAAGCAATGGAAAAAGAAAGTGGAAAAAAGGAGGAGACAAAAATGGAAACGAAACAGAACATTACCTTTGATGATTTCATGAACCTGGACCTGAGGGTCGGGACCATTGTCAAGGCCGAGGCCATCAAAAGATCCAAGAAACTATTGCGTCTGGAAGTGGATCTTGGTGAGGAAACGCCACGACAGGTCGTTGCCGGCATCAAAGCGACACATGATCCTGAACAATTATCTGGAAAACAGGTGATCGTACTCGCGAACCTCGAACCTGCTAAACTGTGCGGGGTAGAGTCCAATGGAATGATACTTGCAGGAGTGGACGAGAATGACGATGCGATACTGCTCGCACCTGAGAAGGAGGTTGCCTCTGGCACCAGGATCGGATGATACGGAGAAGTCACGCCCCTTCATCATCCATCAACATCTCAAGATACGATCGCCGGATCGTATCCTCTTTTTTTATTCCAAGTATACTCAGAAACGCAAACAGCTGATCGCGGCCTATTTCAATATCTCCCTCAGAGAGGATCTCAACTTCCACGAAATCGCCCAGACCCTTGATCGAATCAAGACAGATGGTCATATCGTTCATTTCAAGGATCTCGCGTGTTTTCCTGACCACGCCTGATTCGACAAAACCCAGTGCAATCAGGACGCTGCGGGTAGCCGCACCATCCACAGGAGTCTCGAACTCCTCACGGGTCTTGGAGACGCTGTCAAGCTTCTTACCCTTGTATGTCAGAACAGAGCCACCATTCACAGAGCGTATTCGGAGGGCCTCGTCAGTTACTCCGAAATCACGATGCGGGGCGTTGTAGTATGTATCAATATGATCCTCGACACGAATAGGGGAAGCATGCAGATCCTCCAGCCGTTTCTTTATTTGCTGATGATCCGCACGCGCCTTTATCTCGATCTCGATCATGTTATTCCGGTACGAACTTTGTGCCGTAGTTGATTATGCCCTTCTCTCCAGCATCTCCAAGCTTGCGGAATACAGGCCTGACCCTCATCCCCATATAGATGTCTGTGGGGTCCACTATGATCTGGCTGGTCAGACTGGGGCCTTCGTCCAGTTTCACAATGCCAAGAACATAGGGCGTCTGATGTTCGAATCCCTCGGCTGCTGTGTGGATCACAGTATAGGTTACGACCTCCCCCGTGCCTTCGAACTTGTACGGCTCGATCTCACCCTCACGTCGGCAACCAGGACACATAGTGCGGGGCGGATAGAAGTACTGACCGCAACTGTTACAGCGTGTACCAACAATATTGTATCTCTGCACCTGGTGTCTCCAGGATCGTGCTACTGACATCAACATCACCTCTCTCTCGACAAAATATGTACAACAGCTGTTGCACCTGACCCACCCACATTGTGGGTCATTCCTACCTCTGCACCATCGACCTGACGTTTCCCGGCCTCGCCGCGCAGCTGATGGGTGATCTCAACCACCTGTTTGATACCGGTAGCACCCACCGGGTGACCACATGCCTTCAATCCTCCTGACGTATTCACAGGGATCTTCCCCCCAATAGCGGTCTCTCCCTCCTCGGTCAGTATTCCGCCCTCGCCTTTGGCAGCGAATCCCAGGTCCTCGATAGCACATATCTCTGCAATGGTGAAACAATCATGGACCTCTACAAGATCAATATCATCCACGGTCATACCAGCCATATCAAATGCGCGCCTGGCAGCGAACACCGTCGCATCAAGGGTGGTGATATCACGACGATCATGCAGAGCAAGAGAATCGCTTGCCTGCCCTGAACCCCTGATATAGATTGGAGTGTCGGTATATTCATGCGCAACATCTGCTGGTGCCAGGATCACGGCTGCGGCCCCGTCTGTTATAGGGGAACAATCAAAAATATGCAGTGGATCGGCCACCATGATGGAACTCAGTACTTTTTCCACAGTGATAGGAGTACGATATTGGGCTATCGGGTTCATGGCACCGTTATGATGGTTCTTCACCGCCACCTGAGCCAGTTGTTCACTGGTGGTACCATAGCGTTGCATGTGCATCCGCGCGATCATAGCATACAGTGCCGGGAACGTGGCACCCATCATCCCCTCCCATTCGCGGTCCGCAGCAGCCGCCAGCGCAGTCGATGCACTTCCTGATGACACGTCGGTCATCTTCTCCACACCTGCTGCTACCACGATATCATCCTGACCAGATGCCACAGCAGATATGCCCTGCCTCAATGCAAGCCCTCCAGAAGCACATGCCGCTTCCACGCGTGTGGATGGCACATGGAGTCCTTCTGAAAGACCTGAATAATCAGCGATCAGTGCTCCAATATGCTCCTGCTCTACAAACTGTCCACCGCTCATATTGCCCACAAACATACTGCCAATATCATCTCCGCTGACACCGGAATCCTCCAGTGCTCCTACACCTGCCTCTACAATTATGTCCCTGAACGAACGGCCCCACATCTCACCAAATCGTGTGGTCTTTACTCCAATGATTGCTACATCTCTCATGATGATACCTCACGCACGTCTGATCTTGCCTTTATGCTTGGCATACATCGCATAGTCCATATACACAGGATTCTCCAGGAGTTCCTCCACCTTTGGAGCCTGGTCCCGTACCTCATCGATCCGGTCCGTAACCCTGATGCTGAATGCATCTCCACCCGCACCTGAACCAAATGCGGTCATAAATATCCGGTCACCGGGCTTGGCCTTGTCCAGTGTTGCGGCAAGCCCCATCATGCAGGAACCGGAATATGTATTCCCGAGTCTTGACACCACCATTCCGGGTTCGATCTGTTCCCTGGAAAAACCAAGCATCTTTGCGACCCTGCTGGGGAACTTCCCGTTGGGTTGATGGAACACTGCATGATCATAATCCGAAGGAGATGTACCGAGCTTCTCCAGCAGCCCTTTGGCCGCCCCCAGTACATGTTTGAAATAGCCGGGTTCACCTGTGAAACGTCCCCCATGTTCGGGATAAGGCATGCCTTCGCGGCGCCAGAAATCCGGCGTATCCGTGGTGAACGAATAGGTGTCCTCGATCACGGCCACAAACTCGGATCCCTTGTTGCCGATGATGTAGGCAACACCTCCGGCAGCAGCAGTGTATTCGAGGGCGTCGCCTGGTGCACCCTGGGACACATCTGCACCAATGGCCAGACCAAGATCCACCATATCTGAGGATACCAGTCCCATGCATGCCTGCATCGCTGCTGTGCCTGCCTTGCAAGCGAACTCAAAATCCGCTGCTGTCATCACAGGAGTGGCACCAACTGCCTCTGCTACGATCGTACTTGTGGGTTTCACGGCATATGGATGGCTTTCCGAACCGGTGTACACAGCCCCGATGCGGCTAACATCGAGCCCCGACCGAGAGACTGCCGCCCTGGCGGCCTCCACTGCGATCGTTGCAGTGTCCTCATCCATATCCGGCACTGATTTCTCATTGACCATCAGGCCAGCGCTCAGGATAGCTGCATCATCTCCCCAAACACGAGCAATATCTTCAACCTTTATCCTATATTTCGGTATATAGGCACCATATGAGACAATCCCTACGCTCATTCTTACTCACCTTCTCATGTATTAATGTTCATTCCATTGTATGATATTGACCGTATACCTTCAATGACTCTACCAACTCATCAATATCTTTTGTGGTCGCAAGCAGAGGTATCCTGTCGATCTCTGCCATCTTTCTGGCGATCGGATCCACTTCTTTACCACGAAGACCATGCATCACTACTACCGCTGGTTTCAGACTGGTGACACGAATTGCGACCATTGGAGATTTGCCGGTGGTAACCCTGGTAAAGATCAATGCACGCTCCGTACTCCACCCATAGAGATTCTGGAACTCGTGGGACGATAGCTCAAGAATAGCTTTCTTGCTATCCACGACCGTAAAACCATACAGTGGCCGCTCTACACCTTTGTTGACCACATCGGCATCGATCAATGTCAAAAGCTTCGCAACCTGCATGGGATAGATATATTCATATGTAGCATACACTGCTTTTGATGCAGGACTATTGTAGAGCATACCCTCATAACTGTGTATCTTCTGTCCACCATTCTCTACATCGATGCTGAGGAGGGCATCCACTATCTTGCTGACGATAAGGGTACCCGGCGACTTTCTCCTGCCGCTCTCGTAATCACTGATCACGGAGGGGGAGACACCAAGGTAACTGGAGAGATCGGTCTGTGCGATCTCAAAGTTCAGACGCCATTTTTTCAACGCCTCCCCTGGTTTTTCGGAAAGTGTGATCTCACCCGCCATTTTTTCTGCCAATCGTCGACGAACGTTCTCATCCGATGCATCTTCAGTCATAATCCATATTATAGAAGGAACATAGACATATATATTTAACGAATGGGGTATCGTTTATTGTCGAATTTGTCTTGTCTCTACATTTTTATAGTATGCCAGAACTCACTACGAAACATGCCTCCAAACCACAATGAAATAAATACCAATGTATCAGAGCTGATGCTATATCTCAAATGCCCAAGACAGGTATATTTCACCAACAGAGGCCATGATATTATGTCCGAGATCACCCCTTCATACCTTGAGCACCTGATGCTGAAGGAACTGGCAATGACCTATCCGGACGTGCTGAAACAATACACGTCAAAAGACGACATGATAGCCGAACAGCTGAAAGCGGAATTTAACCGCCTCAAGGATGATATCGAACTGATATATTCCAGTGACCTGAGAAATACTGACCCAGCTATCATTGACCAGGCATGGGATACGATCTCCAACGAACTTGGCGGGATCGCAGAGAAACTATCAGCATCTGTCCTTGAACTAGGCAAAGAAGAACTATTGAGCAGGATCATACCCTCACAAACCGAGCCACTCCTGCATTCAGAACGTCTGAAACTAAACGGCATACCGACAGCAATGGTCAACTACCGTGAAACACCGACACCACTTGTGATAAAGACAGGTAGGTGTCCGGACAGTGGGGTATGGCGCAATGATCGGATGCATATCGCAGCTCTTTCGATGCTGGTGGAAGAACAGCATAATGCACCCATAGACTACGGATTCGTGGAATATGCCAGACATGGGACAGTACGCAGAGTGAAGATACGATCCGGTGACAGGCGCCAGGTGCTCAATATCTTAAAACGTATAGAGATCATCAAAGATGGATCGATGCCGGATAAAAAGGAAAGCGGTTTCTGTGATGTCTGCAACTTTTCACAAAAGTGCAGCCCGAGAGCATCGCTTGCATCCAGGTTCTTCTGAGAGGGTGCTTATTGGCCAAAATCTATATATTGAGAACATCAATCTCCATCTATAATGTCAAAACCTGTATACCTCGGAGAACTCCTTCTGTACTGGTGCCCAGCATGCAATGTACCTGTGCTTGGGAAGAAATGTAGTTGCGGTAACAGCACACAAAAGGTGAGTATCACACCACCTGGCGACATACGTCCTGCTTTTGCCCATGATATTGAACACATAAATACCGTATCACAGGAACAGTTCGGACAGCCCCTTATTCCTGATAATCGGGTCATTGTACTGAACAAGGCACCATATGATGACCGGATGGATGAGATCATTATGGATGGGCAGGTCATCGCGAGTATCCGGTTCGAGGTGGACAGGCTCAAATGGGTATTGCTTCCCAGACTGGCAGGTGCCAGGCAGCTGTTCCAAGGAAAAGATATCTCGAAACTGAAGAACTGGGTCATCCTTGACAGGAGTGCCCTGCAGTTCATCGTGAAAGGCGCAAATGTCCTTGCACCTGGTATCGAGAATGCGGATCCAGACATCTGTGAGCTGGACGAAGCGGTTGTCCTCACACCTGACAAAGAGGTGGTTGCCACTGGCCGGGCACGGATGAGCGGAGAAAGGATGCTTGAGAGAGAACGTGGGGTTGGTGTGAAAACACGCTGGAAGGGAATGCCTGAAGAACAGACGACCCCCTCAGGTGGTCAGACGTGGGACGATGTGGTTCGGGCGAACGAGACGATCCTTGATACTTTTATCGAGAAGGGACACCAGTTCATCGAGAACGTGGCAGCCACTGTAAAACGTCCTGTGAGCGTGTCATATTCAGGTGGCAAGGACAGCCTTGCGATGCTGCAACTGGTCGACGAGTGCCTGGATAATTACGATATCCTCTTTGCCGATACAGGACTGGAGTTCCCCGAGACCCTTGAGAATGTGGCACTGATCGGGGACAGGTACAATAACCCCGTCCGTTCCATCAGCGTCGGGGATGCATTCTGGAGATCTGTGGACGATTTCGGGCCACCTGCCGTGGAAGCTCGCTGGTGTTGCAAGGTGTGCAAGCTGGGACCAATCACACAGTTGATCGAGGAGAATTACGAGAACGGATGCCTGACATTCATAGGACAGCGTAAATATGAATCTGAGGCCCGGGCAAGGAGCGAGCGCGTGTGGAAGAACCCCTGGGTGGGCAACCAGATCGCTGCTTCCCCCATACAGGACTGGACCGCACTGCATGTGTGGCTGTACATCTTCAAACACGACCTGCCATACAATCCGTTGTATGAGCAGGGATACGACCGTATCGGGTGCTGGCTGTGTCCATCATCATCCCTTGCGGACCTTGTCCGCCTCAAAGAGACGCATCCCAAAATGGAAGCCAGGCTCACACAATACCTGCTGGACTATGCACAGCAGAGAGGACTGTCCAGTCAGTGGGTCGAGTACGGGTTATGGAGATGGAAGAAACTACCTCCTGGAATGACGACACTGGTCAAGGACCATGGGATCAACGTGACCCCCACACATGATCCGGATAAGGAACTCACCTTCACTCAAACATCAGGCTACCGACCCTGCAAAGAAGGAGGCATGTCGGCAGAGGGAAGCTTCAATACCGCTGTCGACCTTGTGCGTCTCGAATTGACCGGGATGCTGCGAGTAGTAGGGAAAGTCTCGTACATGGAGGGTGTGGCCTCGATGATACATGATGAGGATCGGGCACAGGTGTTCGCATCCGGCACGCTGACCGCCCGCAGTGATACGGAACACCGGGCAAAGGAACTGATGCACAGGGTGGAACTGTCAGTACGACGGGGGCTCAAATGCATGGGATGCGGGGTCTGTGTCGGTAAATGCCCGAACGATGCGATAAAGATCAGGAATGGCATGGCATGTATCGGCAGTAAATGTGACCAGTGCGGACGATGCCTCATGGTCTGTCCGGTGGTGAAGTTCGGCAATGCAGTGCATGATGAGTGAAATGGAATGAGAAGAAATATCAAGGAAGGAAAAGGAAAGATTGAAGGATCAATATGACAAAGAAAATGATTGTAGGAGAACTTTTCCATGAAATTGAAACTTTTGGCGATAAGGAATATGCGCATGTAGGATTTAGGGACAAAGACAATAAATTTGGGGATATGATCGTTTCTATTGTACCTGAGATCGGCATGAAAAGAAAAGCAAAACTTACAATAGAGCTACTAAATGATACCGAAGATGATGCGCATAAATAATAATATGTGATTCTCTTTTACATTGTGTGAGTAATGAGGAATGGGTACAGTTGAATTTACAGCAAAATAGGGACACTACCAGAAGGCGTGTTACTCCTGACAATGGATGATATCTGTTCAACTGCTGTCTGAGGATATCCAGTGGAGAGATCATACATACATATACCCTCAAAATTCCAAACCTCTACTAAAATTAGAATTGCATGCTATCGCCAATCGCAACCAGAACCTTTATACATAATACGCATCAATCGCATCTGGTGATTTTTTGGTAAAGAGAGCATTGCTTAGTGTCTCCGATAAAACCGGGATCGTAGAATTTGCACGCGGACTTGAGCAACAGGACATACAGATCATCTCAACCGGTGGAACCGCCCGGATCCTCAGGGATGCGGGTATCGAGACCACTGACGTCTCAGAGATCACAGGATTCCCAGAAATGATGGGCGGAAGGGTCAAGACCCTGCACCCGATGATCCATGGTGGCCTGCTGTGCCTGCGTGAGGATAAATCGCACATGAGCGATGCCGATAAACTGTCCATTGAACTGATCGACATGGTCGTCGTGAACCTCTATCCGTTCGAGATCACGGTATCAAAGGAAGGGGGGAACCTGGACGAGGCCATCGAGAACATCGACATTGGTGGCCCGACTCTGCTACGCTCGGCTGCCAAGAACTACCGTTCGGTCACTGTAATCTGTGATCCGAACGATTATGGCCCTGTGCTCAAAGAGATCCGTTCAAGCGGAGTCGTTTCAGGAAGTACGCGAGAAAAGCTTGCTGTGAAGGCCTTCCGACATACTGCCAACTATGATAGCAACATTGACACCTACCTGAGCAAGACCCTTCTTGGTGAAGAGGTATTGCGTCTGAACTTTACCAATGGGACCAAACTGAGGTATGGCGAGAACTGGCATCAGGAAGCAACGTACTACAAGGACCCGAACGTGAAGGGACCCTCTCTTTCCAATGCCACACAGCACCATGGCAAGGAACTCTCATATAACAATTATGTGGATGCTGACAACGCCCTGCAGACCGTCAAAGAAGTGGGTAACAACAAACCCACAGTCGCTATTGTCAAGCACAACAACCCCTGTGGTCTGGCCACCGGCAACTCCCTGCTTCAGGCACTACAGGCCGCCTGGGATGGAGACCCAGTCTCGGCGTTTGGGAGCATCATCTGTACCAACACTGTGTTCAACCTGGAGGCGGCCGAGTTCCTCAAGGGCAGGTTCGTGGAGATCATCCTCGCACCGGGATATGATGCTGATGCGCTGAAGTATCTTAAGGACAAAAGCAAGGATATACGCCTGCTGGAGCTGCCACAGTTCAACGAGAACTTCGATGTGGACTCCACCTACAAGTACGTGATAGGCGGGATGCTGAAACAATCCCGTAACATCGGGCTCCATGAAAAATGGGAATGTGTGACCGAAACACCGTTCCCTGATGAGAAGAAGGAACTATCCGACTTCTGCCTGTGCGCCTGCAAGTCCACAAAATCAAATTCCGTGACCCTTGCCTATGAGTACAGTGATGGCTGTTACATGATGCTGGCCATGGGTGCAGGACAGCCCAACCGTGTGGATTCCATACGCAAATTGGCTGCCACCAAGGCACGGGAGAATCTCAAGGTGATATACGACCGGGGCAATATAGACATGCTCTTTGATGAATACTGTGAATCTGTGCTGTCGGAATGTGTGATGGCATCAGATGCCTTCTTCCCATTCGATGACAGTATCATCCATACCGATGAGAACAATATCAGATATATTGTCTCACCGGGCGGGTCCATTCGGGACAATGAGGTGATCGCCACGGCCAACCGGCTGGGTGTGTCTCTTGTGTTCACCGGGATGCGGCATTTCCTGCATTAATAGGATCAAGGGACGCAATCGGTTAAAATGTGGGGGCAACCCCTCACCATACTCTTCTCAGCCAAAGTCCCTGCTGTCCCACCACAGCTTCACACGCAGGGACCGCCCCCGCTGGATCAGTCCATCCTCACTCCCATCTTCGTCCACTTCGAGCACGGATTCCCGCAAAAAATCCCTGAGCACGGCCTCCTGCACGGGCGTGGTAACCTGATAATGATGCCTGTAATGCTCCACCGCCTCATCCAGTGAGGAGAAGCGAGTGATGTGCTCCAGGGGGGAAGACCTCGATGTTCGGGTAGATGCCCATCTGGTAGAGCACATTGTAGAGCACATCACATTTGGGTCCGGTATGGTACTCACTACCATGCAACGTGGGCCAGATATTGCGATACTGGGTATCCCAGGACGTCTCGCCTGCGAACCAGTAGAGGTAGATGTGCCCCCTGGACACATCCGTCATCTTCCGGACAGCATCCCTGATATCCGGCATATGCAGGGAGAAGGACGCAATGATCACATCGAAGGAGGGTTCAAGGTCCTCTATCGTGACGTCCTCCCAACGTTTCTGCACACATGTGATATTTTCAAGACCGTACTCTTCGATGTTGTCCTGCAGCACACCTGCCATGCCCCTGGATGGCTCGACAGCGGTCACCTGAGCCACCTGTGTGGCAATAGGTATTGCCAGCGTCCCGGGCCCGGTGCCAATGTCCAGCACCCGCGAATCCGGACCCAGGGCCAGACCGTCGATGGTCCTCCGGACACGCTCGCCACCATCCTGTTGCGACATGTTCCAGAAACGTCGGGCATTCTCCTTCGTGCTCCACGGATCAGTATCACCCGCATCACCATGGAGCTGGTCGTGTAGCTGCATTGTCTCCTTCCATACCTCGTTCCAGTCGATCGTGTTGGTGTTCATTCAATTCCCCATGGTGTTCAACGTTGTGATGAATAAATATCCCACAATTTCAAAGTATCATGTTGAGTTATAAGTATTTTCAA
>JAYEHR010000071.1:0-13741 GCA_034659615.1 Methanobacteriota archaeon
ATATCGGTAGATCTAGTGCAAAAATTCGTCTGATAGGAAGAATTCAGGTCTGAATTGCGGTCAGAGCGGTATATTCTTGTGTTAGATGGATGTAGTGGTTGTATATCAAAGCTTTCCCGACGGTCTCTTCTTATCTGTGGAATTCCGGAGAGTTTGCCTATTCTGGCCTCGAACGCATGTGTGGATACCAATCTCTCATGTCTGTGGATTATCAATGTATTACAATGATAGCACGCGTACAGTCGCTACCATTTAATACACCCATTACAATCCTTCTCCAATGATATGGAGAGAACCGCCTTTGCACCAAATAAGACACCTTATCAGAATTGCTCTTGTCCTGTTCATACTGACCTGTTCGACCCACCCGATCACTGCTGAAACAATAATTGAGATCAGTCCCGTGGACACTCCTGAGGGTGTAGTTGTCCTGATCGTTGACGGGCTGGGTTCCTCCTATATCTATCCAGAACTCACTCCGTATGCGGTCGATGGGAGGGTCCTGAACAAACCGGAAATAAGCAATTTCTCCTCCATCTATAAGAACTCCGCACGCATTGTCGACATTACGACACCAAGGGTCGATTCTGATGCCGGGCATTCAATATTGGTCACCGGTAACTCTGAGGCAGATGGCCAGGTGGTGGCGTATCCAGGGTCCACTATATATGATATCCTGCATGAAAATGGATACCTTGCTTTTGCCATATTGGAAAAAGGTGATTCTGACCAGTTACTTGCTGAACAGGATGTTGTTATACATGATACAACCACGTCCATCAATGATCCGCATATGGCAGTCCTGACCAACGAGCATCCAGAAACAGCTTATCCGGTCCTGGAACGATCGATCGCTGAAGTCATGCAACAACACGCCGACTCCGCCCAAGCTGATATCGATCAACAACCGGAAGGGACCATCCATCGATATAATGCGTACAACAGGTGGGCACTGGATACGGCCAGTGACGTCATAGATACTATGAGCACAACTGCTCCTGGCAATAGGTACATCCTGACGATCAATGTGGGTGCTGTGGATACTGCGGGGCATTATCGCAAAGATTCCGGATACGCTGAGAGCATTGAATATCTGGATACCATATTGATGCCACTGTATAAACAATGTATTGAGAACAACCTTGCATTCGTAATAACGTCAGATCATGGCATGGCCTTCCCGACCCCGGATTCACGGGGAGGATGCCAGTCCGAGAAATACGCATCCACATCCGCAGTTCGTATGATCCCCTGCGTCATCTGTTCGTCCAACGTCCCTTCCGGAATATTGGATGCCAGTTGCGGGCAGGAAGACATCGCTCCCACCATCCTGAGCATACTGGACATTCCTGATGAACTGCACTTTGCAGACGGAAATTCCATTACACTTAAGGATCATGTGAACCTGAAGGTCGAGACCCCTGTACAAAGTGATATCGATATCTCAAACGAAGGAGGGATTATCGCACATGCGTCCGGTGGCAATGAATATGTCTTTCTGGGTCTGGACAGGGATCAACGATATACCCTACGCGTGGAATCGGTGGTAGAAGATGGTTCGTCCTCTGTACAGGTAAAGGAGATCTATGCACAGAAGGATATGACGATCCGTTTCAGTTCTCCTTCTGTTCCGGATGAGCATGGGTCCGGAGATCATGATCAGGAGGATATGCGATTGGCAGGTTCTGCGCTTATCATAATTATCAATCTGTCAGGTCTGGTCCTGATCATCAGGATCATGAAAAAGTGATGAATAAGATCGACGCCAATAGTAGTTCATGCAGACAAATTCATCAAGATCATATTAAAACATTCTAAATAATATTCAATAATTGATCCTTATCTGTTGTAACAAGTTATTTTTAGCATCAGATCGTTTAATAACATGATGATCATTGGCGTTCTTGGCCCGGAAGGGTCATATTCAGAAAAAGCTGCAAAAGGATGGATAGCCCGGCAACCGAATCTAGTAGACATCGATCTTAGCTATTACAATGACATATCCGAGATATTTTCAGCCATAGATGATAAAGCTGTGGATATTGGTATCGTGCCTGTCGAAAACTCGATCGAAGGATCAGTGGGAGTGTCGCTCGACCACCTGCTTGAAAATGATGTGACCATCATTGGCGAGATCGTGGTCCCTATAGAGCATTGCCTATTGTCCAGGGGCAAGCTGTCTGGCATTAAGGTCATCCTATCCCATCCACAGGCACTTGCACAGTGTCGCCAGTTTCTCAGAGAGAACTTCAAGGATGTGGAGATCCGAACAACAGGGAGTACCTCCCATGCAGCAAAGCTTGCCAATGAGTTCGAAGAGATGGCTGCCATTGCATCTCGGGAATCAGCCAGTATGTATGGACTTGACCTGTTGAGCGAGAACATCCAGGATCGAAAGAGAAACTCCACGCGTTTTATTGCCATTACCACTGATCTAAGTGAGGAAGAACGTGCTTCACTGCTGGGCGGTACAGAAAAGCAAAGCTATAAGACATCCATCGTAGTGTATATCGATCGGGATCGACCAGGTGCCTTATACGATATTCTGGGGGATTTCGCTACAAGGGACATCAACCTGACACGTATTGAATCAAGACCTTCGAAACGCACATTGGGAGATTACGTGTTCTATATTGACCTTTCTGGCAGTTTGGGCGATGCAATTATAAAAGATGCTCTCCATGATATAAATTCAAAGGTGTCAATGCTGAAGGTCCTGGGGTCATATCCGGGATATGAGATGCCATGGGATGAATGAGTGCTACGTATAGGTAATATGGGACCACGGTCATGGCTGCAAATAGTGATATTGAGGAATTTGTAGAAACGCAGGAACATGCTATCAGGAGATATCGCAAGTTCTATATGTTTCTGGATCTCACAGTGATCGCGATTTTCCTGTATACGCTTTTCACAGTACTGAACATGGACGATCTCTTCTCTATGTCGCGTGCCCTTGAGCTTTATGCAGACTCACAATACCAGATACTGGGTACATCAATTTCTTTTGCGAGTATTGCCTTGATACTGGTCTCAGTAATACTTGCGGCATTGCTCACGACCGTGCTACACCTGCGCGATCAGTCATTGAATATACTTTTCCTTGTTGAGGACAAATACCCGATCCTTCGAGAACGCCTGAGGACGGCCTATGATAATCGAAACGATGACAATATTATTGTCAATGAACTGACAGGTTCGGTCATGACAATTACCAGCAAGGTCAGATCTTTCTCGTTCCTGAACAAAAGAAGGGTAAAGAGCAGCATCCTGTTGCTCATTGTTACGCTTGTAATGTTCAGCTATGTAACGATAACTGATTATCGCAGTGACATCACACCCGAAGATATGAAAGATATTGTTGATGACATTCCTTTCATTCCTCAACAGGAGAACGAGACCGCTGAAGACATGTTCACGATCGAGGAAGAAGAGGAAAGTGGTGATGGTGCAGGTGATGAAGACCTCATGGGTGAGCCGGCCGTGATCGTGGTGGAAGGCGAGGAAGTCGACCTCACACTGCCGCCCGGGGCGGGGGAAGGATTTACTGCAAGTGAGGATGAAGAGGACGCGCCACCTGATTTTGAAAGCTCATCAGCCTATGAGGTGGGAAAGATGTCATCACCTGCATACTACGAAGAACTACCCGAGGGTTATGAAACGATCATACGGTCATACTTCAAAGAAATGGCATCAAATAAATAATCAAATACCATATTGCACCACCTATATGATATTACAATGTATTATATATATACTACAAATGTATTATAAACATATTGCAAACATACAACCAGATCATACAGTAAGAATATATCATAACAAATATCAAGGATACATACAGGAGCATACATATGAATGCCAACGATGTGCATACAACAGATCTATCACAGACTTACCACAGTGCTGGCGATGCTTTCTCAGCATTGTTCAATGAGATGTCAAAGGTCATAGTTGGACAACAGGAAACGATCGAACAGATCGTTATCACAATACTGTGTAATGGTCATACTCTTGTAGAAAGTAATCCCGGACTCGGAAAGACATTGACCATATCGACGATTGCAAAGGCCATGGATCTTAATTTCAGCAGGATACAATGTACTCCGGACCTGATGCCTGCTGATATTACCGGCACGCATATTATCGAGGAGCGGGGCGGGACAAAGGAATTCAAGTTCGAACCGGGTCCCGTCTTTGCGAATATAGTCCTTGCCGATGAGATCAACCGTGCCTCCCCAAAGACTCAATCCGCTTTGCTCGAGGCCATGCAGGAAAAGCAGGTTACCGTGGGAAATGACACTTTCCTTCTGGACAAACCGTTCTTTTTGCTTGCAACTCAGAATCCTATTGAGATGGAAGGAACATTCCCTCTCCCTGAGGCACAACTTGACAGGTTCCTCCTGAAGATCCTGATGGACTATCCGTCATTTGATGAAGAGAAGGAGATCGTCAGGCGCTATACAATGGTTGATATGCCACAGGTCAAACGGGTCATCGGCAAACAAACGGTCCTGCAACTCCAGAAACTGACGCGAGAGGTTCCGATAGCTGAGGACATAAAGGCACGTGCGATCCGGATCGTGATGGCAACACGCACATGGACCGAACATATCGAATACGGGGCATCACCACGAGCATCCATAGGACTGATACTTGCAGCCAAAGCACGGGCGCTGATCCATGGTCGCAACTATGTAAGCCAGGAGGACATTGATATTATGGCCTATCCCATACTGCGACACAGGATCGTACTGACATTTGAGTCGGAGAGACGGGGTATCTCACCGGATCAGGTTATAAAAGAGATACTGTCCCAGACAAAATGATCAATATAAGACCGCCGATACAAGGCAGCATCGAGAGTAAGACGAATACTTCACATATTTGAACGATGCCGGGTAACAAACATACGATCGATGTCGGATTTTTCAGGCAGCTGGACCGGTTTACATTCATGGTCCGAAAACGAGTGTCCACAGCCTATGCTGGCAGTCGTCGCTCAATTCACAACGGACGTGGTCTTGATACTGTGGGATACCGGCAATACTATCGTGGCGATGAAATAATGTCCATTGACTGGAATGCGTACGCTCGGTCTGAAAAACTCTATGTCCGGCAGTTCGAAGAAGACAAATCATTGACCACTCACATATTACTTGATCGAAGCAATAGTATGAACTATACAGGCAGCGGGGTCACCAAGTTCGAATACGGTGCCATGCTGGCTGCGGGGTTTGCGTATCTTGTGACAAAGGACAATGACCGGTTCGCCATCTCAACGTTCTCAGAGAACATCGATATCACAAAACCCCGGAGAGGCAGGAAACATTTGCTGCATACCATCGACCAGATAAGTGATACCGAACTCGGAGGTAAGACGTATATCAAGGAGTGTATGACTCAGTATGAAAAGGTCATACACTCGCGCTCGCTTGTTATCATCATCTCTGATTTTCTGGATGATCCCGCTTCCATCGAATCCGCGATCTACCGTTTCGCTGACCATGACCTGATGCTGGTGCAGGTGCTGGACAGGACCGAAAGTGACCTCGCGTTTTCCGGATATACAAAGCTTGAGGACCTTGAAACTGGTGCAGAGCTAAAGACATACGTTAGTAAAGACTTCAAAAAGGAATATCAGGAGCAGCTTTACGATCATATCAACAAGATTCGGGGCGTATGTGACCATGTGGGCGCTGACTTTTATGCCTTTACAACAGATATGCCGATCTTTGACGCATTCTTCCATACTCTCAGCAGGAGACGATGATAATGCCATTCGAGAACACATTGGCTCTGGCGGCACTGGCAAGCATCATACCCCTGATCATCCTGTACCTGCTGCGTCCAAGACCCAAGCAGATCAATGTACCGTCCCTGATGTTCCTGATGAATGTCGAGCAGAAGAAAAAGCGGTTCTATACATCCCTCACAAAAATCATCAAAGACCCTCTTTTCCTGATACAGTTACTGGTGCTCATACTCCTCTCCACAGCTGCAGCCGCTCCTTTCTACACGGCAGAGGAGGATCTCAGCGGTGAACATACGGTCCTTGTGATGGACATGTCCGCAAGCATGCAGACCGAAGATCGGTTTGACAATGCGATCAGTGTTGCAAAAGGGTATGTGAGCAAGAAGAACAGCATAATCCTTGCCAAGAATATTCCGGTCACCATTCTTCATGGCGGTGGGGCGTCGGATACAGAAGAAGAACTTGATAAACTTGAACCCGGAGCCACAGTCTCAGACCTTTCTGCAGCAATATCAGATGCCATGCGGCTTCTTTCACAGGAAGGCGGCAGGATCATTGTCATCTCCGATTTTACACACTGGGATGGGGAAGACCCTGTTTCTGCGAAAACCATAGCAGAATCGTATGCTCTTGATGTGAATTTCATAAGGGTGGGAAAGACCACGGATAACATGGGGATCATCCAGGGGTGGTTGGAGGCAGAGGATGCTGGTTACACATATAATTGTGTCATCAAGAACTATGCTGACAATAGCAATAATGTTGGGATCGAGATCAACACCAATAATGGTGGAAATCATTCATCGACCATGGACCTCAATGTTGGTGGAGGTTCTACGAAACAGTTCCAGGTAACCAATCTTGGTACGGGTCTCTCAACCATACAGATCAGTGAGCCGGACAACCTGATGGTGGATAATATTGCCTATATCTCAATTCCGGGAACAAAGGAGAATGAGGTACTGTTAGTCACGGATACGGCAGGACTCCCCTCACACACTGCGTTGTCCCTTATCCCGAACGTAAAAATGAGCGTCTCACAGGGCGTACCTGCGGATCCCGGTAACTACAGGGTCGTGGTCGTGGCTAACAAGAACCGTAGCCTCACGTCCAATGAAAGTAACCGGTTGAAGGGCTTTGTCAGGGATGGAGGTAAAGCGGTATTCATCGCAAGCGGTGTTCTCTCCACTGGATCGGCAGACAAGGGCCTTCTGTCATTGCTTCCTGTAACCCCCATTGCTATTACGGATACGCCAGGGGGGACGGTCCTGGAAGAAGTGCAGCCTACCAGGCTTACCGA
Organism: Methanobacteriota archaeon; assembly: GCA_034659615.1. Classification (GTDB taxonomy): domain Archaea; phylum Halobacteriota; class Methanosarcinia; order Methanosarcinales; family Methanosarcinaceae; genus JAIOTO01. The sequence continues at coordinate 7,056 of JAYEHR010000071.1, forward strand.
GGATATCAAGTTCAACGAGATCGCAGTGTACCGGTTCTTGAATGTCACAGCACGGCCCGAATCCACCACCCTTGTGGCAACAGAAAACGATGTTCCGATCCTGACCTACTGGTCTGTGGGAGACGGGACCGTGATGTACCTGGGATTTAATGATGTTCTGGGGGAGGGTGCCTGGAACAATTTTCACAACCTTCCGGAATATCCGGTCATGTGGATCAAGATCATTGGGTGGCTTGGTGGTGTTGGCGATATCAGTGATTACAACACCCGAACCGGTGCCATTGCTGCCCTGACAACGGAACAGGAGATCATCACACCCAGCACCACCATGAAGGTAGAGAAAGTGCTGTATGAAGAGGCAGGTTTCTACAAGATCGCGGGAAAACAGATCGCTGTCAACCTCTATGATGATCGGGAATCGGATACCACCATTGACGCCTCGGGCGTCATTGACCGTGCCCTCACTCCGGACGAACCTGATATTGTGAAAGAAACAACCTACACAGTCCACAAGTATCTGGATGATTACTTGATCCTCCTTGTGTTGCTGCTGGTTGTACTGGAGATATTGATCATACGGAAGAGGGGGGAACTTTGATGCTGACATTTGGGGATCCACAGATATTGGGGCTCATAATACCGATAGCTATTGCTGCCCTGTACCTGATACGCAAGGGTGCTGGCAGGAAACTGGTCCTCTCACGGGTCATTGTCCTATCCCTGCTGGTTGTGGCGCTGGCCGCACCGTATACTATTACCAGCGACGTGATCAGTGACGATAATCCTCAGATCGTCGTGTTATCCGATGAGACCGAGAGCATGAACCTTTTCAAGGCAGGGACTGCGGACAGACTGTATGAGGCACTGACGGCGAAGACTCCCACGACAATGATCCGGCTCAATGACGACCGGTCCGCCCTTGGCGATGCCATCATGCAGTATTCCCGTGGCGATAACCAGATCGTCCTTGTGAGTGATGGGAACAATAATTATGGTGAGGAACTGGACCAGGCCCTTGATTTTGCAAAGAAGACCGGAACTATGGTGTATTCGGTACAGCCCGAGCTTGAAAGGAATGATATCAGTGTGCAGATCCTGGGGGACAAGACCGTGGTCGTTGGTAACGAGAACCAGTTCGATGTGGTGGTGTCCCAGGCAGGGGACAAGCAGATCAGCTATAGTATTGAAGTTAAGGTAGAGGACACGGTGATCAGGAGTGGTACGTTCACCCAGGATACACGTAAACGAACGATACGTGTTCCCTATACCTTTGAATCCCTCGGTGCACAGACATTGAGCGTCACACTAACATCTTCAAGTCCGGACTGGGATAGGATCAATGACCGATTCTACAAAGCGATCTATGTTGTCCCAAAGCCGAAGATCCGATTCCTCGGCGACGATACCGACTCGCCTCTGGCCGAGGTCCTGCTCAACCTGTATGATGTTTCAATAACAAGTGATCTCACAGATATTGATGAAAAGAAAACGATCGTCCTTGACAACAGGAATATCAATAGCCTGTCCGGATCGGAGGTCGCCATGCTAAAAAACTATGTGATCGATGGGAATGGTCTTGTTGTGGTGGGTGGTGAGCGAGCCTATGACTATGGCGATTACCTGAACTCCTCTTTCGAGGCACTCTTGCCGGTACTATCCAAACCTACCGAATGGAAAGGCGGTCGGAATGTAGTACTTGTACTGGATGTATCGCAAAGTACATTCCATCATGAAACATTATCTGATATTCTCGGCAATGCGATATTTATCCTTAACAGTGAGAACCTGCGTGATGCCTATGCAGGGGTGATAGCATTTGGCAGTGAAGGATTCGATGTTTCTGAAGGTCTTGTTTATCTGGGGGTGCCTGCGAACATTGATAGACTTGAAGCCGATATATCCCAACTGACTCCCGGGGCCACCAGTGAGACATCACTGGACCAGGGGCTTACCATCGCACAACAATGGCTGGAGAACGAAGCTGGCGAGATGGATGTGATCATCATTTCTGATGGAGGTATTACGGAAGCGTATGATACGAGCCTTGAGATCGCCACGGACCTGCATGAGAATGGGGTCAATTTCTACTTTGTCCACATTCGATCCTCTGCACCATCCCAGACTGACGGGGGTGTTGTGCTCGCAGAAAAACTGATCCAGGAGATTGAAGGAAGCAGTGCGACATATTTCCATATTGACAAAGGTGCAAGGGCAAACCTTGAGTTCGAAGAACTCGAGGAAACACCTGATGAGGAAACTGCACCCGTTACCATATTCCCTCTGGTCGAATACAATCCCAACCACTTCATCACACGCAACCTGGATGTGTCCGGTAATATCACCGGTTATAATGACGTCACCCCGAAACCCGGCGCAGATAGGGTCATACTCACGTCCACCGGCAAGCCTGTCCTGACAACATGGAGATATGGCCTGGGACGGGTCGTGGCTCTTACGACAGATAATGGAAAAGGTGGGGATAATCGGTGGAGTTCCCAGATGTACTTTGGCAACAACTCAAAGCTCATATCATCTACCATGAACTGGGCGATCGGGGACCCGCAGGTGGAAGAGGGAGCCGTTCTTGAGGCTGAAGATACCTGGTATGGCACACCGGTGGACCTTACGCTGATCATGTATGAGGAAGGAACGCCGGAACTTCGGTATGATCATAATGAAGAGCTACAGCTTGCCGTTGTTGGTCAGAATACCTATGAGACAACGATCAATGATCCGGGCCGGATAGGGATGCATGAGGTGTCCGGGTATCCGCTGGCGGTCAATTATGCCATCGAGTACCGCGACGTCGGGATCAATGAGGACCTGCCTGTACTGATAAAGGCGAATGGCGGGAAGACATATACCGAGCAGGAGGCACGGGCTCTGCTGCTTGAGGAGGCACGGGCGAATTCGATGCGAAGTGTGCAGCGGCCAGAGAGCCAGAAGATATATTTCATCCTTGCGGCACTGGTACTGTTCCTGGCAGAGATCATGCTACGCAGGATCAAAGAAATACGAGATGCCAGACTGGAAGGATGACGTGTATTGCATGTAATATATGTACGATAAACCGATGTGATGTATATCAGCAGTCATTGCATGCTGGTCGCAGATGTGACGATCACTGGCATCATCTAATTATACGATGCATTAATAGTTTCTATTTATAAGATCAGGGAGGGGAATACATGGTTAATGAAGAGTGCCCTAAATGTGGCAGCAGGAACCTGGATATGGGCCATACGATCGGTTGTGGACCTCATTTTGGGTATGAATCGGACATGGAATGCTATGTCTCAGGTCCGGTTCGCGAGTTCAGGGTCCAGGTCTGCCTGGATTGCGGATATGCTGAGTTCTATCTGGATGTTGAATGATTATTTTTGCGTTGAAATTTTTAATGCGATTTGTTGTTTCAATGACAAAAAAATTTCAACATCGTTCATGCTATATACTCATGCTTCGTATTATGGGATAGTGATTGGGAGTTAAGCCGTTTCTTCCAATTGCGAAATTTAGATTCGAAGATGGGAACTTCGATCTATTGGAGTGGGGAGGTACTAGGTAAAGTGGTATACACATCTGTATCAGGTGGTAGGTATTGACGTGTATGCCAACTATCTGTTATCACAGTACTAGTAGGACAATTCTATTTTATTTTTTCTGGATGCTAATTTCTACATTGCAGATATGCTCAGTGAAAATTCATTTTCGCTAATATGGACTGGCTGATCTGCTGAGTTGTATTTTAAGCTGGACAAAGTAGACTTATCAGCGTTGAAATTTTTAATGGTGCCGATATTTTCAGGTCTAACAGAAATTTAGTGCCATTTAGGTTATATACCAATATTTCTATTATGTTGATAGGGGTTGGGAGTTTAGCCGTTTCTCCCAATCAATGAAATATGGGTTTGAAGGTGGGACCTTCGATCCATGTATAAGGGTGGGGTATGAGGCGCATGTACATTTGTAGGGTGGAACATATGGATGTACATGCTAGTCCTCTTATAAAAGTGAGAAGTTAAGGCCCAAAGAACTACTGTTTTTTCTTGGCTTAACGTTAGATATATCTATAACTACTGCAATCCTACTTTAAGAGTATCATATCATGGAGATATAGAATGAGCTATCTTTATCTTGTAGGAGCGATACTGTTCGAAGTGTTCGGAACCACCTGCATGAAACTGTCCGAAGGATTCACCAGGACACTTCCATCAGTCTTGATCTTCATCTTCTACGGTATCAGTTTTGCCATGTTTACGCTGGCATTGAAAAGATTGGATGTAAGTCTCGCATATGCGATATGGGCAGGGCTCGGGACTGCATGTATTACAGCCATAGGTATCTTGTATTTCAAGGAACCGAACAGTGTCTTTAAGATGGTGTCCATAGCATTTATCATCTTAGGTGTGGTGGGACTAAATCTTAGTAATGGGGCAAACTGAACACAGTTCGCGTTCATTTTAGAGCACGGTAATACACAGCATGGCTACCTGTCCAACAATCCCCGAAACCACTGGTATGACCAGGTTATCATCGATCTTGCTTACAGTCGCTTCAACCACGGTGGCTGCGATTGCCATGATAAGCACAACGAACCAGTGTCCAATGAAAATGTATCCAACGAACAGGTCCACCACGAACTCGGCGAGACTACCTTCCAGTGTTTTGCCGTTTCCTGTTATAAAGGTCCTGCCGTATGTTTTCCCTATCAGCGCAGCACTCATGTCTCCGAATGTTGTCATCAGTATGCAGGCATAAGCGATATCCCTGTTGAACAGGATTATGGAAACAATAGCTCCGATGGTGAAATAAACATGCCCACTTATTCGATGCTGTTCCTTTTCGCGAAAGAGACCATGGAATAGGGGCACTTTGATCCTATGCTTGAGCCTGAGATATTCGAGGAACAGCATCACTATAAGATATACTATTAACACTATGAGTACGGACTGTTTTCCAAAAAAAGCATACACCAGAATGATTATAACTGATGTAAGATGAACACCTTTTCGCAGGAGCTCCTTGATAATATCATCATAGACCATTTGGATTCCTGTTTATATGATCAAAAAGAAAACAGTATGGTCGTATGTGGTACCCATACAACCTTACATTATGATACAATTGTATGCAATTCATACAAATTCATACACATCCAAACTTCAGTTCTTTTCCACAAATTTCCTGTACAGGCGTGCCTGGAAACCGTGGTATTTCGCAAAACCTTCTGAATCCTTCTGGTCGATGGTGGCACTATCAAAGGACACAAGTTCCTCGGAATAGAGTGCATAAGGCGAGGTACGTGCCAGGATCGAGACACTGCCTTTATACAATTTAACAGTAACCGTTCCAGCAACCCTTTCCTGTGTACGATCGATGAACGCATTAAGATCAGAGTACAGGGGTTCATCCACCAGTCCAAAGTAGGCAAGTTCGGACCACTCTGCATCTGCCATGGCCTTGAACTTGAGCTCTGCACGTGTGAGTACCAGCTTCTCCAGATCCCTGTGAGCTGTCAGGAGTACGGTGGCAGCTGGATGCTCGTAGTTTTCCCGGGCTTTCAGGCCAAGGATCCGATCCTCGATCATATCGGTACGGCCAATCCCATGGGAACCTGCGATCTCGTTCAAGTTCTCGATCAGTTCAACGCTATCCATTTCCTTACTATCAAGAGATACAGGTACTCCGTCCTTGAAACCAATCTCAAGGATCTGGCCATCAGATGCATCTTCCGGGGAAACGGTCCACTGGTAGATCTCCTCGGGTGGAATATAACCCGGTTCCTCCAGTTTGCCGCCCTCAATACTCCGGCTCCAGATATTCTCATCCACACTCCAGGGCTTGGAAGTGGTCACCGAAACAGGGATATTATGCTTCTTTGCATACTCGATCTCCCAGTCCCGCGTGAGGTTCATATCACGCATGGGTGCGAAAACATCCATATCGGTAAGCCTGAACACTGCCTCAAAACGCAATTGATCATTGCCTTTACCCGTACATCCATGGGCCAGGGCAGTTGCACCTTCTTTGTTTGCGATCTCGACGACCTTTTTGGCGATCAGGGGACGGGCAATGGAGGTGCCCATTACATAACCTTCATAGTCCCCGTTCGCTTTTATAAGAGGGAATATGTAATCACGTACAAACTCTTCCCGAACATCAAGCGTATAGTGCTTATCGCTGATCTTCTTAGCCTTCTCCTCTGCCTGTGCTACCTCATCCTTGGGCTGTCCGACATCCACCGCGACTGTTATTACCTCATCGCATCCATATTCCTCTTTGAGGATAGGGATACAGATGGAAGTATCCAGTCCACCTGAATATGCCAGTACTACTTTCTTTGACATTGTACCATTACCTTCCTAAATATGATTTTATGATCTATGGTCATACACAGGATATGCAAAATATGTGCATGTACGACAGTATGTATAATCTATGTATATATTTATGTGTATAACATATGTATGGCGTATGACTGATCGTCAATACGGCGTGTGCATGCTACCTTCACATGTGTACGTCATATTTGCATGTGTATGAAGTATATGTGTTTTATATGCATCATGCATATTATGAATATGTGATGCACCTCTCACATACAACCCCGACCATACATCCATTTAATTGTTACTCGAGATCTCCTCATGATATTCGTTGATGGATTTGGTCGTAAGCTCTCCTTT
>JAYEHR010000072.1:0-2817 GCA_034659615.1 Methanobacteriota archaeon
TTCCTCCTTTTGGAGAACTTGCATCGAGAAGTTCTACAGCTGTGTTCCCGGCAGATTCCGCCAGCTCGAATGCATCATGCTTATCGAATAGCTCATACCCACAGACGCCAAACCGGCTTTCTCTTCCGGCCTGATATACACCATTCTCTGTAGCAATGGCTGTTACTGCAAATCCGATCCGTGTTAGTTCATATTCACATTCGATACCTTCAGAACTCATGTATTGCAACTTCACCGAGGATTCTGAATAGACAGCTGAAGTACTCTTAACCCCATCCACTCTCGCATGCTGGTCGAGATCCTTCAATAGCTGCACTTTATCCTCAATGGGTATATCCACTGGATCGATCGCAACTTCTGGCAGATCGGTTATTGCAGGGGGGGATGCGGGTGCAAGAGATACCCTCTCTTTCGATGCCTTTGCGTCCATTCCTTTTGCCAGTTCGGATGCTGAAGCAATGGTACTCTGGAGGTCAAAGTCCCCTTCTGCTGATGTGAATCCCCATGAACCACCGCAGAGTGCACGGACTCCACACCCCTGAGTATAGTTCGTGGACATCTCTTCGATCTTACCGTTATCAAGAACGATCGAGGCGATCGTGCCATCAATGATCCTTACATCATAAAAATCCACTGTGGACATTATTGGGTTCCTGTAATAGGTTGTTTCACATTCGGTACCGACTTGACGGAATCGGGCAGTTCTATATCCAGTTTCTCAGTGATATGTTCCAATTTTTCGATTATGGCATTTTTACTACTGCCTATAAGACTGTGTTCTATCACTTCAGTGATCGTGGAAACCGGAATGATCTCCACTTTATCCTTATACATTTCCTCGATCAACACGTCAGCCTCATTTGCTTTCGGAATGATGATCTTTTCAATCCCTGCCTGAGCCGCAGCTTCTATCTTATATGTAACACCACCTACCGGCAGGACATCACCCCTCACCGAAAGGGATCCCGTCATGGCCACCTTTTGGTCGATTGGTATGTTCTCCAGAGCAGATATTATGGCAGTTGCTATTGATATAGACGCACTGTCTCCTTCCACTCCTTCATAGGTCCCAATGAATTGGATATGTATATCCCGATTCATGATATCCTTGCCAGTGACCTTCTTGATCACAGCAGACACATTCTGTACAGCCTCTTTCGCTATATCCTTGAGCATACCTGTTGCTATCACACGTCCCTCAGCATGTGACTGAGAAGGTGTCACTTCTGCCATTATAGGAAGCATGATCCCTGAATCTCCTCCCATCACCGCAAGACCATTCACCTTTCCGATAGCAGCTCCTGTTTTGGCGAATAACTGATAATCCTTACGCCTTTCCAGATAACTATCTGCAAGCTGTTGTTCAATTGAGCGTGCCATCTGTTTTGACTTCAGAACATGCTCTGATGTTACAATAGATGCATTCTCTGCATGGGCAATGTCACCTGCTGCCCGGATCAATCCACCGAGATCACGGAGTTTTAATGTCAGATGACCTTTTCTTCCAGCCCGTCTTCTTGCCTCACGTATGATCTCTTCTACAGCGGATCTGTTGAATTGAGGTATGCGGCCGTCCCGCATGACCTCCTGTGCAATGAAACGTACCAAATGTTCACGATTTTTATGCGTATCTTTCATAGAATCCCGCATATACACTTCATAACCATAACCTTTGATACGTGATCGGAGTGCAGGATGCATTTTCTCTACAGCATCCAGGTTTCCGGCAGCCACCATGATAAAATCACATGGCACAGGCTCTGTCTTGACAAGCGCACCTGAGCTACGCTCTGATTGGCCGGTGATTGCATATTCCTTTTCCTGAAGAGCTGTGAGAAGACTCTGCTGGGACTCGATCCTCAGGGTATTGATCTCGTCAATGAACAGCACACCCTTGTGCGATTTGTGGATGTCTCCACTTTCCACCCTGTCGTGTGCTGGCGTTTCAAGACCCCCTGACTGGAATGGATCATGCCTCACGTCACCCAGAAGCGCACCTGCATGTGTACCTGTAGCGTCGATATAAGGTGCATGGTCTTTTTGATAATTGGACACGACCATCTTGGGGATCATAAGTTCTTCTTTTGGCATGAACTGTCTGGTCAGCATGAGGATCATGATCACTGCAATAATACCCCACAGAAGCTGCCCCACATAGAAGGAATACATAACGATCCCCATCACCAGGAACATCATCAACATGTTACGTGACTGGGATTTCTTCTGAGCCTCCATCTTATGGGCCATCACGATCTCTCTGCCCTTTCCTGCAGGAACTGTCCTGATCTTAGGATTATTGTTATCCTCTGGATTGGGATACACAAGTATGTCCTGAAGTTCTTCTTTGGGAAGAAGCTGCGCCATTGCTTTTGCGAGCATAGATTTCCCCGTTCCGGGTGTACCTATCATCATCACATGCCTTCGCTGGCCGGCAGCTTTCTTCACCACCTCGACTGCGTGGTCTTGTCCAATGACCTGGTCTATCAATTGTTCTGGTACATCGACCGATTCCGTCGTCTCAAAATCGTCACCGTACAGTTCCCCCTCGTCATTAGAAGTTATTTCCTCTTCCATGGTTAGCTCACATTTTAGTTATAACATGTAAATTCATCACCAATACGGGCAAATCAGATCTAAAATATTATTCTGCACTGGTAGATGAGCAGGTAGTATAAAGGTATTACTATAGATATCAGTATCTCCGAAAGATTTCCTACACTTTTTGACCTGAACTCCATTTTTGTCCAAGATCTTCTATAATACCTTTATTTCAACAGGAAATCGGAACATTTATACATTATTAGTATATACATAGTA
>JAYEHR010000073.1:0-13444 GCA_034659615.1 Methanobacteriota archaeon
TTCTCGACATTAATCTCATAATAATAAGTATACTCATCAGTCTAATCTTTTATGGAAAGTGATATATGCTACCTTTGCATATCTTATATTGACAATATAGTCAAATCTGAAATATAACAAGGTGGTATCGAGAATGAAACAAGTTATCGTTAGCAGAGCACTTGTTGTGCTCATTAGTTTGATGATGGTGCTCTCAGTGGTCGCAGTCGTGGGTGCTGAGACAGTAGATCCGGGAACGGCCCCTGATGCCTCCGGACCGGTTGCGACCCCTATGGGCGTGACATCCCTGTCCCCAGTGGTGACTGAGACCGGTCAGGTCGCTCTATCCCTGGATGGCCTTGGCATGTATCCTGCAACGTCCGGGACCGTTGATGTGAACAAGCCAGCAGGCGCGACCGTCAGAAGTGCGTACCTGTTCACTGCGACTGTATGGGGCGGCAGTGCTATTGCAGATGGAGCTGTGACCCTTGGCGGGACCGGTGTCAACTGGGATGGTAGCATCAACTCCGGTCATGGGTACAACCACTGGGCAGATGTGACCCCGATAGTGAAACCAGTGATCGATGCAGCTGCACCAGGTATAACGAGTATGACAATTGGTGAATCCAGCTCGTACAATATTGAAGGACATGTCCTGGCAGTGATCTTTGATGATCCCAGCGAGACCGACAATACCATTGTATTGCTCTTCGGAGCTCAGAACATCAATGGTGATACGTTCAACATCGGACTGGCCGACCCCATTGACACCACTGATTCGAACTTTGTGCTTGATATGAGTCTTGGTATCTCGTATAGTTACCAGACAGGTGGCGATCAGCAATACAGCCTCGTTGATGTGAATGGCGTTCGTCTGACAACTGCAGCCGGAGGTGAGGATGATGGTCAGTCTACAAATGGTGCTCTTATGACCGTGGGTGGTCTGGGTGACAGCAATGCCAACCCGGCAGATCCAAATGCTACTCCCACCAATCCACGCAGTGACGATGAACTGTATAACCTGATCCCGTTCGTCAGTGATGGGGACACGAGTATTGGAGTATTCACGAGCAATCCATCAAACGATGACAACATCTTCTTTAGTGCGTTCTTCATGGGCTCCACCACAGCAGTAGTCGGTGAAGGTATACTGCTATCCCCAACATCTGCCGTGAACCCTGTGGGTACATCCCATACTGTTACAGCAACGTTGCAGGATGATGCCGGTGCCCCTATCGTGGGACGGCTTGTGAGCTTTGAGATCATGTCCGGTCCGAATGCCGGTATGACAGGTAACGATACCACGGATGCCAGTGGACAGGCGACATTCACCTATTCCAGTGCGTCTGCAGGTACTGATGTGATCGAAGCAAGTTTCATCAACTCCCAGCAGGTGGTCGTCACTTCCAACACAGCGGAGAAGACCTGGACAACGAATGAGATCCCGGAGTTCCCCACAGTGGCTCTTCCAATAGCTGCGATCCTCGGACTGGCATTCTTCTTCCAGCGCCGCAGGAATGAGTAAGGTCTGAGACCTTACTCTCATTTTTTCTTTTTTAAGAACCTTTTTTAATAGTTCTGCTGGAGTAGCAGAGCATCGGTCTCCAGATTGGGGCTTTCGCAGATCACAAGACCCCTTACATCAAAATCGTGCAGTGCTGACAGAAGCTCTTTGTAGTGCAGGTCCGATTCCTCCAGGATCAGATGTTTCTTTTCGCCCTTCCTACCGTAATCGATGCCTGAGATATGGATATGCATGTCTTCCAGTCCCTCACGTCCCAGGATGTCCTCCACCTTTTCGAGAACTCCATGGAATTCGTCATACGAATTATATGCGCCCGAGCTTCGGGCATGGAGGTGTGAGAAATCGATACAGGGCATGACCCCCTCGATCTGGGAAGCCATCTGCAAGGTCTCATCGATGTTGCCAAATTGGGTGGGTTTGCCCGTGGTCTCGGGGCGCAGGGTGGCTGCTATGCCGTCGTCTGCCAATCGATGGGTCAGGTCACCCAGGTGGTCGGTGATACGTGCGTATACCTTTTCAGGATCATCCTTCTGGTAGAATCCCGGGTGAAAGACAATTGAACGTGCACCACACAGTGCTCCGATGCGGGCGGATTCATATATCCTCTGGATGCTTGCCTGGATCTTTTCCGTCTCATGGGAATTGAGGTTGATGTAGTAGGGTGCATGCACGCTGAGGGCTACGCCTTCCTGTGTGGCAGCCTGATGTACTAACTGCGCTGTCTCCTCCTTCATGCGGACACCACGCACGAACTCCAGTTCCATACACCCGAGACCGAGTTCGCGTATTCGCCGGATACCCTCGACACTTGATCGTTTTTTTGTGCTGATCGGGGTACCGGCTGTGCCAAAGAGTAGTTTGTTGTATGGCATTTACACCATCCCCAGGTGCAGTTTGAGTTCCTTTACCCGCTCTAAGGATACCTTCTCTGCGACAAGTTCCATAATGGAATCGATATCCTCCGGGTCCAGGGAGCGGATCTCCTCTTTATCCTGAAGTGCCAGGTCCACCAGATAATTAAGGTCGTCGGGGGTCAGGCGTTCAAGCCTCTCCCTGAAATCAGCAGCGGACTCCGCGAACTTATGGGATATCGGGCGCAGGATGAATGGATAGGGATGACCCATTTGTGAGATATTGCTCCCGCCTGCTTCCGGTGCCATTTTGTTGAAGATGTCCATGTCCTTGGTGGTGAATTTGCGTCCCATGAAAAAGAGGTATGCAGGCATCCAATAAATTATTGTTCATCCTGCTCTGCGTCCATGAGATGACCATGTATGTCGATCTCTCCCTGGACTATACGGGTGGAGGAGATGGGGGAATCGTCCTCGGCCATGACAAAATTTACCCTCACGATGCCAATGGGGTCTAATCCTGCCCCTTGTCGGAGTTCGTTGATGCGGAGGGCCACCGGGTGGGTCTCCGGGGATACCACGATATATCCGTAATCTTCAGTCAGGGTGGATCCGTATGGATCATCCAATTGTTGTATACGGTATTGTTTTTGACCAATATCCAGACCATCGATGAAGGACATAAGCATGTTCTTGCGTGTAGCATAGCTAGGCATGTCACGGCCACGTCTGCCCGCCATCTCACTGGAGGTCAGGCCGATGTCCACAAGATCACCATTGGCCAGTTCAAAGGCTTTCCTGATGAGCGATCTGTGCCCATCATGCAAACATTCAAAAGTACCTCCGACCGCAATTCGTGCCATCGGGGGATGAAGGACCTACTCCCTCATAAATGTTTATGCTGAATTAGTTACGTACGTAATTATTATATAACTTGCAGTCCTGTTGGCCCACCAATGAACGATAATTTTCCGGAAGCCGTCCCGCAGAGCATCGGTGGTTTGATCGCACACATCCATCGTCAGGATCTGATCGACATGGCAGGGAAGCTTGAGAGCTATGATCTTGGCATTGGTCAGTTCGGTTTTCTCATGGCACTGTACCACAGGGATGGCATACGTCAGGAGGAACTTGCCAGGTATATGGGATTGAGCCGCCCCTCTGCCACGCGGGCGGTTCAGAAACTGGAGGATACCGGTTATGTTACACGCCAAAGGGATAGTACGGATCGCAGGGCTATGAAGGTCTCCCTGACCGAAAAGGGTCAGAGGATGCGTTCCCTCATCAAGAGTACGGCAGAGAAGAGGGACAGTACATTGCTGTTGGGTTTCAGTGATGATGAGTCCGAGATGCTGGTCAGGTTGCTGGGGAAAGTTCTGCATAACGTCACGGCAGAGGGGCATACGGATGAATGAGAGGAACTGGTCTCTGGGCAACGAGAGCATCGCACGTCTGCTGCTAAAGCTGTCTGCTCCGGCTACGGTGGGTATGGTGGTCATGGGGTTGTACAATGTGGCAGATACGATATTTGTGGGCAGGGCCCTTGGTGAGGAAAGTGTGCAGGGTATTGCCGGTATATCTATCTGTTTTCCTATAATGATGCTTGTAATGGCAGTATCCCTTGCCATAGGTATCGGAGGGGCATCGATCATCTCCCGCAGATTGGGTGCAGAGGATCATCGCAGTGCTGAAAGGGCGTTCGGGAACGTGGTCTCCATGGGATTGATGTTGAGCACGGTGGTGACGGTGCTGGGGAGTATTTACATCGAGCCAGTCCTTCGGCTATTTGGGGCTACAGCAACCATACTGCCATATGCAATCGATTATCTGGGCATTATTCTTTTGGGCACCATCTTCCTCATTTTTGCCCAGTCGACGAACAATGTCGTCAGGGCCGAGGGTAATGCAAAGGTCGCAATGATGACCATGCTGGTATCGGCGGGATTGAACATTGTCCTGGACCCCATCTTCATCTTCGGCCTTGATATGGGGATCAGGGGAGCGGCCATAGCAACAGTGATCGCACAGGTCGTAGGAGCGCTCTTCCTGGTCCGGTACTTCATGTCGGGGGATAGCACACTATCCCTGCACCCATCGGACATGGTTCCAGACATCGCTATAGTAAAGGAGATCCTGGCGATAGGGGCTGCTCCATTTTCCCGCAATGCTTCCGGCAGTGCTGTGGTCGTGATCCTTAACAACATCCTTGCAGTCCATGGAGGCGATGTTTCCATAGCGGTGTATGGTATATTCAACCGTCTGTTCATGTTCACCTTGATGCCAATGGTGGGTCTGGTACAGGGTATGCAACCGATCATCGGGTTCAACTATGGGGCTCATAATCTTGAACGTGTGAAGGAAACCCTACGTATCAGTGCGGGAGTTTCCACTGTGATATCCATAGGGGGTTTCATATTGCTCTTCTTCTTCCCCTCCCAGTTATTCTCCTTCTTTACCACTGACAGGGAACTGATCGAGAGCGGAGCGGCAGCAACTCGCATCATGGCACTGGCAATGCCGCTGATCGGGTTCCAGTTCGTGGGGGGTTCCATGTACCAGGCTCTCGGGAAGGCTCGTCCGTCCCTGATCCTGTCACTGGCGAGGCAGATATTCCTGCTCCCGCTGGTACTGGTCCTGCCCGGTTCCTTTGATCTGGTGGGGATATGGATGGCATTCCCCCTGTCCGATACGCTGGCTTTTGTGCTGACAGTGTATATGTTCATGAGGGAGTATCGACGGTTCCAGCAGCCAGCTACACAAAAGGATGTTGACGAGTTCGCGTGATCAATACTTTCAGGGTGCTTTCCTCATCTATATATATAATCAAGATGATACTCGATTCCACTGACAAAAATAGTGCACCTCAAAAATAACCATGTGCACCATCAAGGAGTATCAAAGATGAGCGAAGTATTATTGGAAGATCTTGATCAGGTTGGACCGGCGACGGCCCAGAAGCTCAAGGACGCTGGTTTCAATACCATTGAATCGATAGCGGTTGCATCACCGGCTGAACTCGTGAACACAGCTGATATAGGTGAGTCCACGGCTGCGAAGATCATCAATGCTGCCCGAAAATCTGCCGATATTGGCGGTTTCGAGACGGGCGATATGGTATTTGAACGCAGGAAAGGGATCGGCAAGCTCACTACTGGTTGTGTGGAGTTCGATGAGATGATGGGTGGAGGGATCGAGTCCCAGGCCATTACCGAGATATATGGCGAGTTCGGTTCCGGAAAGACCCAGGTCGCCCATCAGCTTGCTGTGAATGTCCAGCTCCCGAACGAAATGGGTGGTCTTGATGGTTCTGTGATAATTATCGATACCGAGAACACGTTCCGACCTGAAAGGATCGAGCAGATGGTGGCGGGTCTTTCTGAGACACACGGGGTAGAGTACGACCCAGCAGAGTTCCTGAAGAATATACATGTGGCCCGTGCATATAATTCCAATCATCAGATACTGCTTGTGGATGCTGCATCCGAAATGGCCAATGAGTTGAGTGATTCCGATAAACCCGTACGTTTGATCATTGTGGATTCCCTTACGGCCCATTTCAGGGCAGAGTATATTGGCAGGGGTACCCTTGCTGATCGACAGCAGAAGCTAAACAAGCATCTTCATGGTCTGCAGAGGCTCGGAGACCTGTATAATGCGGTGGTGCTCGTTACCAACCAGGTCATGTCGAAACCGGACGCGTTCTTTGGAGATCCGACCAAACCTATTGGAGGTCATATTCTGGGACACACATCCACCTTCAGGCTCTACATCAGGAAATCCAAGGGCGACAAGAGGGTCGTGAGGCTGGTGGATTCTCCATGTCTGCCAGACGGTGAGTCCATCATTTCCATCCTCACATCAGGCATATGTGACCCATGAAGAGGAAAACTATTTCATCCTCCCATCCTTTTTTGTACCATGGTCTACAGAGCGCTTGTTGTTGATATAGACGGTACGATCACCCATCGGGACCGACGACTAAATTTCGAGGCCGCCCGTCTGCTTCATGAGCTCAGCATACCGGTTGTCCTGGCTACGGGTAACATTCTCTGTTATGCCCTTGCTGCGGCCAAGATGATAGGATTGGAAGGGACGGTGATCGCAGAGAACGGGGGTGTGCTGTCCATGGGGTTGGATACTGATCCGTATGTCTCTGATCACATGGATGAATGTGAGAGGGCGTTTACTCACCTGTCCAAATACTATGAACTTACAAAACTGGATCCGGAAAATAGGCGAACAGAGATCGCCCTTCGCAGGAACGTGGATACATCAGCTCTCCGGGAGGTATTGGCTGCACACGATCCTGGCGTGGAGATCGTGGACACAAAATATGCCATACACATAAAGAGCACAGCGATCAATAAGGGCACAGGACTTGTGAGAATGGCAGGAATGCTAGGGCTGGATGCCAATGATTTCATCGCTATAGGGGATTCCCTCAACGATGTGGAGATGATCCGTGTTGCAGGATATGGGATCGCTGTCGCCAACGGAGATCCTGATATAAAAGACGTTGCTGATCATGTGACAGCAGCACCATATGGCGATGGCGCTGCCGAGGCCATAGAATATGTTATTTCAGAGGGATTGATATAATTTTTAATCCTGATAAACCATTTCCTTCGCAATCGCCTTTTCTACTACGATGTAATCCTTAATGGCGCGTACTGCTCCAAAAGGAAGCAGTATGTACTGTCCATCCTTCTGATATTTTGATGTATCAAGACCCATATCTGGTTTTACTATCAAGTTGATCAGTTCGCCAGTCTTGACATCCATCACTACATTGTTCAGTATACCAAGCTCTGCTCCATCAGTTGCCATTACCCGTTTGTTGGACAGGTTCTTTGCAAAAATTTTATCCATTGTTTAATCTCCCTCTGCGCAATATCTGATTATTACATGTATCCCATATATGAACTTGTTTCTCCTTTATGGGTCCCGCCTTTGAGTTTCTGCTGCATCTTCCCATAGAATTCGGTCATATCCTCGGTGATTGTAGGTTTCACCTTCTCAAGTGCGACCATAAAGTGGTGGTACTTGACCACGTCAGTGTCAAAGTCCTCGCGAAGGGCAAGCATCACGGCCTCCCTGCAGATAGACTCGATGTCCGCACCCACATAGCCTTCTGTCAGGTCGGCCAGTTCCCGAATGTTAACATCGTTATCAAGAGGGATGTTCTGGCTGTGTATCTTGAAGATGTTCTCCCTGCCTTCCCGGCTTGATGGTCCAACCAATACCAGTCGATCAAAACGGCCTGAACGTAGCAGGGCCGGATCGATGATGTCTGGTCGATTAGTGGCGGCAATGACGACCACTTCTTTGAGTGGCTCCAGCCCATCCAATTCTGTCAGCAGCTGGTTGATCACCTGCTCGGATACATTTCCGCCCTCCGTATTTGCCTGTCGGGTGGATGAGATGGCATCGATCTCATCGAAGAATATGATACATGGGGCTACCTGTCGTGCTTTTTTAAATGTATCCCGAATGGCCCGTTCGGACTCTCCTACGAACTTGGACAGCATCTGGGGTCCCTTGATGCTGATGAAATTGGCATTGGCCTCATTGGCCACAGCCTGTGCGATCAGGGTCTTGCCTGTGCCGGGTGGTCCATACAGTAGTATACCTTTCGGAGGTTTGATGCCCATTGTTGCGATCTTTTCCGGTCGTTTCAGGGGCCATTCCACCGTTTCTATGATCTCCTGCTTTGCTTCTTCCAGTCCGCCAACCATGTCCCAGCTGATCGATGGGATCTCCACCAGTACTTCTCTCATAGCCGAGGGTTCGATCTCGGTGAGAGCATCCTCGATGTCACTAACACTGAGGGTGAGCTTGTCCAGGATCTCTTGGGGGATCTTGTCATCGGTCAGGTCAATGTCCGGCAGGATCCGACGCAGGGAACGCATGGAGGCTTCCTGTATCAGGGCTAGTAGATCGGCACCTACGAATCCCTGGGTATAGTCTGCCAGATGTTGCATATAATCCTGGTCAATGTCTTCGTCAAGGGGCATCCCTCGGCTATGTATCTGCAGGATCTCCAGCCGGTCATCACTGTCCGGGACACCGATCTCAATCTCCCGGTCAAAGCGTCCGGGTCTGCGCAGGGCCGGATCGATGGAATCCAGACGGTTGGTAGCTGCAATGACCACCACCTGTTTGCGTTCGTCCATGCCGTCCATCAGTGTCAACAGTTGGGCGACCACGCGGCGTTCCACCTCTCCTGTAACATCCTCGCGTTTTGGGGCAATAGAATCTATCTCATCGATGAATATGATGGTTGGTGCATCCTCGGCGGCATCCTCAAAGATCTTTCTGAGTCTTTCCTCACTTTCTCCGTAGTACCTTCCCATGATCTCTGGACCTGCTATGTATAGGAAATTGGTGCCAGATTCATTGGCAACAGCCTTGGCGATCAGGGTCTTCCCCGTCCCGGGCGGACCGTACAGTATAACTCCCTTTGGAGGTTCTATGTTGAGCCGCTGGAAGAGCTCATAATGTTTCAGGGGCAGTTCGATCATCTCACGTACACGCTGTATCTCATCACCAAGTCCTCCAATATCCTCATATGCGATGCCACGTGTTGCGTCCTCATATCCCCGAACGGGTTTCTGGCGGATCTCGATCTCTGTCATATCATTGATTATCAGGATACCCTCTTCTGGTTGGGTCTCAATGGCGATCAGGGGGATGGCCTGGTTTCCGGGCACGGCTTGACCCATGGAACTGATGATGGGCACGACGTCTCCCTGGACGAGAGGACGTTTGAGTATGTTATGTTTGATAATAGCGCCGCTATCGCTACCAAAATCCATCATAACACCTTCGGGTGGAGCCAGCAGTACATTCTGTGCAGGGCTCAGATCCGCTTTTTTAATTGTAATACGCTCGCCAATACCGACACCTGCGTTCTGTCGTGTGAAACTGTCAATACGAACGATCCCCTGTCCCCAGTCCTGGCGATCCGCTCTCCAGACCTTTGCAGCTGTTGTTTTCTTTCCCTGTATCTCCACGATGTCCCCTGGTGAGAGCTGCAGGCTGAGCAGTGTGCTCGGGTCAAGGCGTATGATACCCCTTCCTAGATCGATAGGGTGTGCTTTTTCCACTTTGATTTGTATTTCATCCATTGAAGTCATCCTGGGTGTCCTTTTTCTATATAATATTTGCTCCAATACATAAATACTATCTGGTGTTTGCTCATCTTTTGTTAGTGATTCTTCTATGGTCCATGTATCTGGCAGGTTTGCCGATGTATGAGACCATGTACTCCGCGACACAGGTGTGCTTGGGTTTGGCCCACAGAAAGTCCGTATGTAAGAATATCCTCTATACGGTCGGCTTAACCTGTGTAAAAACATTATATATTGTATGCTATAACCAAATGAGATCGGTATGTAGGTGCCTCTTTCAAGCCGACTCACAATTTTGCGTCTTTGCCCCATATAGCGATGATCTTGTCAATGGCGATGTGGGTATATCTATCGTCTTGCTTGATGGTTACCACGCCATCTGCACATGCCTCGATCATTCCTTCGAACCTGTCCGCCCCTCCACAGTAGATGTAGACATCCCTGTTCAGATAATGTTCCACTATGAATGGCTGCATGGTATCCATCTTACTCTTCCCATATGGCGATGATCTTGTCAATGGCGATATGGGTGTAGCGGTCATCCTTTTTGATAGTAAGCACACCATCGGCGCAGGCCTCAATGTAGCCCATAAATCGGTCCGGGCCACCGCAGTATACGTAGACGTTCTTGTTCAGATAGTGTTCAACTATGAAAGATTGCATATTGTTTTACCTCCAGATCCTATATTTCTTCCTTATTTCATATGTATGGTGGATGTATTCTCCAACCGCGTGTACTAATCTATGTGATTTATTATTTATAATGTGCGGTCTTTCAAAATAATTCGGTAATGTGCATGTATGTACGTATATATTATATAGGTCATATATACGGTATAACTCATTCCTATTCCTGTCGTCTGTTGCAACTCCCTGGTCTTCTGATGATGTGGATGGGAGACGGTTACTTTTATGAGATTCAAATCCATCTGTAATATCATGGACAAGAACGGCCTATTCTCCGGAATCTCCAGAAACGTGGTTCTGCTTGGGCTGGTGAGCCTGTTCACGGACATGAGCAGCCAGATGGTGTTCCCGCTGCTTCCGCTGTACCTGACCGGTGTGTTGGGGGCAGGGGTGTATGTGGTGGGTATCGTGGAAGGTGCGGCCCAGGCAAGCGCCTCCCTGTTCAAGTTGGTATCCGGTTACTGGTCTGACCGACTCGGCAGGCGCAAGGTGTTCATCCTTGTGGGTTATACGCTCTGTGCTGTTACCAAACCGCTGCTGGCCTTTGCGAACGTGTGGACCACTGTGCTTGTCGTGCGGGTGGTGGAAAGGATCGGCAAGGGGGTGCGAACGGCTCCCCGGGATGCCATTGTGGCGGAGTCCACCGACCAGCAGTATCGGGGTAGAGCATATGGTTTCCATCGGAGTATGGATGGGGTTGGTTCAATGGCGGGCGCAATGCTTGCCTACCTGCTGCTACTATCGCTGGACTACAGGGACATTTTCCTGCTGGCCCTGATTCCCGGGATACTGGCGGTGTTCTTCATCATTTTTGTCAGGGAGGAGGATCATCCAGTGATGGAGAGAACGTCGTCCATGACAGGAAGTTTCAGGGACCTGCCCTCCGGCCTGCGCCTGTTCATTCTGGTTGCCTCTGTCTTTGCCCTGGGTCATTTCGGATATGCTTTCCTGCTGCTCAAGGCGGTGGATGTGGGCCTGCCGGACCAGGGGGCGCTGCTGATGTACGTGATATTCTACCTGGTCTATACGCTCTGCACGGTACCGGCAGGGGTAGTCTCGGATAAAGTGGGACGGCGGCCCGTACTGATGACGGGTTATCTGCTGTTCGCGTTGGTGGCAGGGGTTTCCATGGTGGTGACCTCCGCGACGGGTGTCCTGGGGGTGTTCATTCTCTATGGTGTGTTCTTTGCCCTGATCGATGGTTCCCAGCGGGCGTTCGTTGTGGACCTGGCACCCCCTCATCTCAAGGCTACCGCACTGGGAGCCTTCCATGCAGCTGTGGGACTGGTGGCCCTGCCTGGAGGAATGATCGCCGGGATGCTGTGGGATGCGTTCGGGCCGGGGATGACCTTCGCGTACGGGTCGGTGCTGGCAGTGGCTGCGCTGCTGATGTTCATGTTCGTTAAGGATTAAGACAAGAGAACCGTCCTTAGTCCAGGAACTCCTTCAGGCCGTCATGCAGAGCAATCTTTGGTTCAAAACCGATAGAGCGTGCTGCCGAGATGTCCGCAACACTGTGCCGTATATCGCCGGCCAGGGGGTCGGTGTGTTCGATCGCAGGTTGCTGATCATGTAGATCGAGGATGATGGTGGCCAGCTCGTTGATGGTGGTGGCGTCGCCAGTGCCGGCGTTGAGGACCTGACCGATGGCCCTGCTATTGTTGATCGTGAGGGCTACCAGTTCCACGATATCATGTACAGATATGAAATCACGTGTCTGCTCACCGTTCCCATAGATGCGGGGAGGCAGGCCGGCCCTGGCACGTTCCATGAACTTCGAGATGACTCCTGAATAGGGATTGGACGGGTCCTGTCGAGGGCTGTAGATGTTGAACGGCCGGATACTGGCCGTGGGCAGGTCATAGGCCCGATGGTACATCATGCAGTATTTCTCACCGGACAGTTTGCTGGCTCCGTAAGGGGACATGGGATCCTGAGGATGTGTCTCGTCAATGGGCAGGGTCACAGGGTTGCCATAGACCGCTGCCGAGCTGAAATAGATGAATCTCTCAAGGTCGGCCTCGCGCGCTGCTTCCAGGAGGTTAAGGGTCCCGAATACATTGTTATCTGCATCGAAAAGAGGTTCTTCCATGGACCGGGCCACACTGATCTGGGCCGCGGTATGAATGACGATATCGGTGTCTGCGACAAGCTCCCTGGCCACCTCGCTGCGGATGTCGTCCGTTATGAGGGTCACGTTTTCCTGGATCTCCTCGCGCGTTGTGGATGAGAGGTTATCCAGTACAGTGACCTCTGCGGCTGGATGGAAGTGGTCCACCAGATAGCTTCCTACCTGACCAAGTCCACCGGTGATGAGTATTCGTTTCATGTATTGGTATAACCGGTTCTTTGTTAATAGTTATTGCGATGTTCAGGGATCAGGGTTTGCGGACGTATCGTCTTGTAAGGGCCACAAGCTCCAGCATAGATCCTCACAAAACATATTAAACTAACACCCAATGTAATAAGAAAGACATTTTAAGGATAACATCCTACAACCAGATGTCTTTACTGATCTAAAACGTGATACGTGTTCTGGCGATCGAGCTGATCTATATCGGCTATGGCTTCGATCCAATGATACACTATGGGATTCTGGGAAATATAAAACAAGTGAAGGGAATCTATCTTTACATAATATCATTTCCAATTTAAGGAGGTGTCGGATGAAAGTATATAGAACGTACGAGGATCTGCCCAAAATAAAACTTCCTCATGGCAACGAGATATTCATCAGTGACAGTACCATACGTGATGGTGCACAAATGCCTGGTATTGTCTTAAAAAGTGGCCATAAGGTCAAGATATATGATCATTTACATAATATCGGTATCGAAAAGCTGGAGACGTTCTTGTACAATGAGCGAGACCGCAAGGCCGTCGAACTGATGCTTGACAGGGGTTATGAGTTCCCGGAGGTCACGGGGTGGGCTCGTGCTATGCCATCAGATATTGACCTGGTACTGGATATCGAAGAGATCAAGGAGACCGGCATACTGATGTCGGTATCAGATGTCCATATGTTCGACAAGATGGGGCTCGAAAGCCGAGAGGCTGCAGAGGAGAAATATCTAGATGCCCTCCAGTATGCTGTGGACCACGGCCTGAGGACACGCGCTCATATCGAGGACATGACCAGGGCTGATAATTATGGGTTCGTTTATCCTCTTATTAAAAAAATACTTGAGATCGACCCTGAATGTACCATCCGTTTGTGCGATACCATCGGTTATGGGATCCCCTTTGCTGGTGTGGACGAGCCATACGGTATC